>NZ_PJAV01000143.1:0-60857 GCF_002836695.1 Pseudoalteromonas sp. 78C3 | reverse complement strand
AATTAATTGCATTCAAAAGGTTGAGTATATCCTTGGCTATACTGATAGTTGCATTTTTAGTCTCATATAAATTAGGTTATTTTATTGATAAGTATTAATAAATAAAGGAAATTATGAAGACACAAATAAATGTTCCCTTTTAGTCAAAATGAGTTAGTTATTATTTTGCTAAATTAAAATCTATAGTCATTTCTAAATTCTCATCAACTACCGCAATACCATTAACTACTTTAGGTACGTAACGCCATTTAGAAAGAGAGCGAATCGCTGCTTTATCAAAAATTTTCACAGGCTCAGCTTTAATCACTTTAATATTAACTGGCTTACCAGATGCATTTACATCAAAAGACATTGTCACACTACCTTCAATTTTTTCACGGACACTTTTAATTGGATACTCTGGAGGGCTGGGCATTATTAGCGTAGAGTTAGGGCTATCAGGTAGAGGTGTTGTCGAACATGCGGTTAAAAGAAACAGTGAAGTTAATGTTGTAATTATATATTTCATTATAAATCCCTTTATAGGTATTGTTATCGATTAGTTAGATGTAGTTTCTATAATGACACCAAAAGATATTTAAGGTGAATAATAAATTTGTATTGTTTTTGAACTGATGAATATACGAGAAAGGCTGCAATGTGCAGCCTTTCTTAATTTTAAACTTTATTTGTATATTAAGCGTCTTCCTTGGCTTCTTCTTCACTAATTTGTTTTAGTGCTTGAATGAATGAGTCGCTTGGTTGTCCGCCAGTAAGTGCATATTTATCGTTTATGATAAACGTAGGTACTGACGTAATACCCATTTGTTTAAAGTTGTCTTGCTCTTGGCGTACGTCTTGTACGTATTTGTCTGAATGTAGAATACCGCGAGCTGTTTCTTTATCAAGACCCACTTTTTCAACAACGTCGAGCAACGCTTCTTCTTGATTTAAGTATTTTAAATCTGTGAAGTGCGCTTCAAAAAAGGCGAGTTTTAACTCGGTTTGCTTACCTTCTTCACGTGCCCACATTAATAAACGATGCAAATCAAAGCTGTTGATCATGATACGTTTGCCATCAAAATTAAAGGTAAACCCAGCACGCTGACCGGCTTCGAACATGTTTTTACGATTTTCGTCGCCTTGTTCTTCACTTAGGTTGTACTTTTGCATTAAATGTTCGTTTAAGTCTTGACCTTCAATTGGCATATCTGGATTTAGTTCAAAAGGATGCCACGTAATATCTGCGCTCATTTCGTCTTTAAGTTGCTCTAGTGCAGTTTCTAGGTTTTTATAACCCACTACACACCAAGGGCACATTACGTCTGAAACGATATCAATTTTAAAGTTTTTCATATTTATCCTTTTGAGGATTGCTTATAACTAAGTATAAAAAAGGATATTGGGATTAATTTAGCTTTATCAATCCTCAAACTAAAAAGAGCAGCTAAACAGCTGCTCTTGAAGGTACTAATTTTTAGGCGTTAAGCCCAAATGGGTCGTCAATGCTATAACTTGGTTGTGTAAACCAATGAGGGCCGTTGTCGGTCATGTAAAAATGATCTTCTAAACGTACGCCAAATTCATCAGGTATAACTAACATTGGCTCGTTACTAAAGCACATGCCAGGGGCAAGTGGGGTTTTATCACCGCCAACTAGGTATGGCCATTCATGAATGTCTAGCCCAATGCCGTGACCAGTTCGATGCGGGCAACCCGGTGTTTGGTAATGCGGACCTAGCCCTTGCGCCGCTAAATAAGTACGTGCGCCAGCGTCTACGTCTTCGCAGGTAGCACCAATTTTAGCGGCATTAAATGCCGCCATTTGCGCTGCTTTTTCATGATCCCAAAACATGCGTTGGCGCATTGTTGGTTCGCCAAATACATAGGTACGGGTTATATCTGATAGGTAATCGTGTACTTTACAGCCGGTATCTATTAATACCATATCGCCTTTTTTAAGCACTTGCGCGTCTTTAACACCGTGCGGAAAAGACGTTGCAACACCAAATAAAACAATACAAAAATAGTTACCTGGTGCGCCTACTTTTTGATGTGCTTGCTTAATAAAGGCTTCTACTTCGGTGGTGGTTATTCCCTCATAAAGCATGCTTGCTGTGGCTTGATGCACGGCTAAGGTCATATCCATCGCGCGCTGCATTAAGCTAAGCTCGTGAATTGATTTATGCATACGGCAATGCGCCGTTACAGGTTGTGCGTTTATGAGTGTTAAACCCGTTTGCGCTTTATTAATGCCGTCGAATATAAAAAATTGTGCGCTTTCATCAATGCCAATGGTTGCGTTTTCATTAATATTTAACTTTTTTAGTACTTCGACAAAAAGTGCATAAGGATTTTCGTGCTCTTGCCACCCATGAATAGGTCCCTCTATTACTTTAAACCCGTTTAGTGAACCAATTTCGAAATAAGGCGCAATGTATTGTACTTCACCAAGGGCCGGTAGTATTGCGCCAACCATGCGCTCGCTCGCGTACCATTTCATACCTGTAAAGTAGGTTAGGTTGGTGCCAGCGTTTAAATAAATTGCATCTATGTTGTTTGCAAGCATATAAGCTTGCGCTTTGGCTATGCGCTCTAAATGTTCGTCAGCTGCAATAGGGGTTAGCGTTTGCGTCATATTACTTAGGCTTGCCAGCGCTTGCTCGCTCGATTGTGTACCAATACCGATGGTAGTCATATTTTTCTCCTTGGATTTTTAGCTAGTGTGATTAATACCAAGGTAAAATTCAATGTTATGCGATAAGAGGCTATAAAATAATAACCTCTTAAAAGGTCATATTATTTTTTAGCGTAAGGTAAACGCGTGAGTTTATTACTTGTGTGGTAGCTATCAAGCCCGGTTACTGCCACTGTTTCTATTGCTTGTAAATCTAGGAAACCATCGCTTTGCAGCGCGGCTTTATCAACAAAAACATCCATAATTTCGCCAATAACGAGCTCAGTCCCATTGATGGCTAAATGTTGGTTTTCTATAAATTTTACCGAGTACTTTAAGCGGCTTTCTTTTACAAAAGGCGCTGCAAAGTCGTTTAAGTATTCAGGTGTTAAGCCTGTAGCATCAAACTCAGACTCGTCTTTATCGTAACGAGCTGAAGTTTGATGAGCTTGTTTGTAAATTGACTTATTCACTTGATTAATGGTGTAAGTGCCCGTTTGTAAAATGTTTTCAAACGTATGACGCGGCACACTATGAGGGCGCATAATCATGGCGACCAAAGGTGGGTTAGCCCCAAGGTGAATAACCGAGCTTACAATCGACAAGTTGGTATTGCCGAGTAAGTCTTGCGTGCCAATTAAATTAGCGCTTTTAAAACCCGAAAGAGAATTAATTAAATGTGTACGGGTATGTTTTTCAAGTGCGTCTATACGCGCTTTAGTAAAATGCATTAAAAGTCCTTACCACGGTATGGTTGAGCCTTGCCAGTCTAAATAAGCAGGCTCACCGTTTAGTTTTAAATCAGGGTTATTGTTTGTTAATTCAAATAGTTGCTTGGCTACAAATTCAGGGGTAAATAATTTACCTTCAGGTACATTCTTTTGAAAGGGCTTTGAAAGTGCTGTATCGGTAGTGCCAGGGTGAAACAGAATGAGTTTGGTATTTTTAGCACGACGAGCAAGCTCTATAGCAGCGGTTTTAAATAGCATGTTAAGCGCCGCTTTAGATGCGCGGTAAGTATACCAACCACCTAATTTATTGTCGTTTATGCTGCCTACGCGCGCACTTAATGCAGTAATAGTACACTGCGTTTTGTGGGTTAACAGCGGCAAAATACTCTGCAAGCAAAGTAGGGGAGTTAGGGTGTTTGAATTTAGAAGTTGGCTAAAATACTCAGCGTCTAAATCCTCCATCTTTTTTTCAGGCATATGGGTTTCGTTGTGCAGTGTACCATTGAATATAATAACTTGTTGTATATCGGCATTTTGCTCTTTTAGGTAATTAGTAACGCGCGCTAAACTTTGTTTTGTGTAGTCAGTATGCAGGTGGACAACACTTGAGCCAGATTCAATACTTTTTGAACTAATACAAACGATCTGATGAGTAGGCGTGTTTATTTGTAGATGTTCTATATATGCATTTGCTATGGCACTGCTTGCGCCGAATAAAACAATAGTTTTCATTTATCACCTTTTGCTTTTAGTCCACATTGGCCATTACTGCACTGAGTATT
The DNA here is from genome assembly GCF_002836695.1 of Pseudoalteromonas sp. 78C3. Lineage (NCBI taxonomy): Bacteria > Pseudomonadati > Pseudomonadota > Gammaproteobacteria > Alteromonadales > Pseudoalteromonadaceae > Pseudoalteromonas > Pseudoalteromonas sp. 78C3. Next base: position 56,688 of record NZ_PJAV01000143.1, on the reverse strand, counting down.
TGGCATTAAAAAGCGACTGATGGGGTGCCGATACTTAGCAAATAATAGGTATCCGCAGTCAGCGAAAAAGCGAATTATTGGCAAGCGAAAAATTTTCAACCAGCTGTGTTTACCCACTATTTTCCATGCTTCGTAAGTTACATCAAGCCCATAAATCATTTCACCTGATTGCTTTTGAGCTTGAAGGTAGTTCATTGCTTTGTCTTTATCAATATACGGGTAGCGCTCACTGAAGTCGCTCGCGTTAAGATCTTCAAGCGTAATTAAGTTTTTGTTATCAGCGTGTTTTAGTTGCTGCATTTCGGTGCTACAAAGAGGGCAGTTACCATCGTAAAAAATGATCATGTGAATGCTTTGTGATTATTTTATATATACTTTTTTACGACAAGACATTGCAAATGGATCTATTAAATATCTCTTCATGATGATATTAATAGTGTCCTACGAAAAAATGGAGACTGATAAATGAGTGAACAATACGCCGCCTTGCGAGGTAATGTAAATTTACTAGGGCAACTACTAGGACAAACAATCAAAGATGCCCAAGGTCAAGCGATTTTAGATAAAGTGGAAGAAATTCGTGCTTTATCAAAATCATCTCGCAGTGGTAACGAAGACGACAGACAAGCGCTTATAGATGTTTTACATGCGCTTAGTGATGAAGAGCTTTTACCGGTTGCCCGTTCATTTAATCATTTTTTAAACCTTGCTAATGTAGCAGAGCAATTTCATACCGTTTCGCGTTTTAATGACGTTGGCCTTGGTCAACAAAACCCTCTCACTCAAACATTAAAAACGTTAGCTACAAAAGCAGAACAAGGCCAGTTAGACAGTAATCACTTGGCCGAAACACTCTCAAAACTCCACATAAACTTAGTATTGACCGCTCACCCAACCGAGGTTACGCGCCGTACTATTATTAACAAACACGTTGAACTAAGTGATTGCTTAGCGTCATTAGAGCGAAAAGATAACTTAGTGCAAGAGCGGGACAATATTTTAAATCGTATTGAACAGCTGATTAGCCAAGCTTGGCATACCGACGATATTCGTCGCTCTCGCCCAACGCCAGTTGATGAAGCCAAATGGGGCTATGCAGTAATAGAAAATAGCCTTTGGCATGCCGTTCCGCGCTTTTTACGTGAATTTTCAGCGAATGTTAAAGACCAGTTGAGCTTAGAGTTACCAATAGATTACAGCCCAATTGAGTTTACATCGTGGATGGGTGGAGACCGTGATGGTAATCCATTTGTAACATCGCAGGTAACAAAAGAAGTGCTTGATCATGGTCGTTGGATGGCACTTAACTTATACATTCAAGATTTAAAAACGTTGTGCGCTGAACTCTCTATGTCAGATGCCAGTGATGAGCTTGTTGAGCTTGCAGGGCAAGAGTTTGAACCATACAGAGCGGTGATCAAAAAGCTTAAAAATCAGGTTGCAGAAACAGTGGCGCACTTAGGTGCTAAAATTAAAAATAAGCGCAGCGATTCACAAGATTTAATTACTAATATTAATCAGCTTAAGCACCCAGTTGAAGTGTGCTATCGCTCGTTATTAAAGTGTAATATGAAAGTAGTTGCGGATGGTTTATTACTTGATTTACTGCACCGTATAAATAGCTTTGGTTTACGTTTAGCTAAACTTGATGTGCGCCAAGATTCGTCTCGCCACGGCGATGTGTTTTCAGAACTGACTCGTTATTTAGGTTTAGGCGACTATAACCAATGGCAAGAGCAAGACAAACAAGCATTTTTACTTGCAGAGCTTAACTCGCGCAGACCGCTTATTCCAAAACATTGGCAACCAAGCCCTGATGTACAAGAAGTACTTGATACCTTTGATGTAATTGCCAAGCAAGACGAAGCAACATTTGGTTTGTATATTATTTCGATGGCACGAACAGCGTCAGACATTTTAGCAGTACAACTGTTGCTAAAAGAAAGCGGCTGTAGCTTTGATTTACCAGTAGCACCGTTGTTTGAAACACTCGACGATTTAAACGCAGGCAGTGATGTAATTACCACATTGCTTGATAATGTTTGGTATCGCGGGCACATTAAAAACACCCAAAACGTAATGATTGGTTACTCTGATTCAGCTAAAGATGCCGGCATGATGGCAGCAGGTTGGGCGCAGTACGAAGCAATGGATAAGCTAGTACAGCTTGCTGATGCACGTGGTATTGAGCTTGTTTTATTCCACGGACGTGGTGGTACAGTAGGACGTGGTGGTGCACCCGCTGCACAAGCGCTGCATTCACAACCGCCTGGCTCATTAAAAGGTGGCTTGCGTGTAACCGAGCAAGGCGAGATGATTCGCTTTAAATTTGGTTTACCCGATGTAGCACTGCAAAGCTTAAATATTTACGCAGGCGCAGTTCTGCAAAGTAACTTATTACCGCCACCAGAGCCAAAACCGCAGTGGCGCGAAGTAATGAAGCTAATAAGTGAGGAGTCATGTGAGCATTACCGTAATGTAGTTCGTCATGATGAAAACTTTGTACCTTACTTTAGAATGGCAACACCTGAGCTTGAACTGTCTAAGTTACCGCTTGGCTCGCGTCCTGCAAAACGTAATCCTAATGGTGGCGTTGAAAGTCTACGTGCTATTCCATGGATTTTTGCGTGGAGCCAAAACCGTTTAATGCTTCCTGCATGGCTAGGTGCGTTAACAGGCTTAAAAGCTGCGCTTAATAAGTACGGCGCAGAAACCCTAAACGAAATGAGCTTACAGTGGCCGTTCTTTAGATCGCGCCTAGAAATGCTAGAAATGGTATTTAGTAAAGCCGATTGTTGGTTGAGTGAGCATTATGATAATGCGCTGGTGGAAGATATGTACAAACCACTGGGTGTAACACTTCGTAAAGAGCTTCAAGAAGCCATTAGTTTGGTGCAATCACTTAGCCCGCAAAAAAGCCTACTAGCCGAGCAACCTTGGATTAAGGAGTCGATTAGTTTACGTAACCCGTACACCGATCCACTTAACTTACTACAGGTTGAGCTTTTACGCCGTGCTCGCTCAGAGGAAAAACGCAACGAAGGTGACATTGATAATGCATTAATGATCACGATGACAGGTATTGCAGCAGGTATGCGTAATACCGGCTAACACTTTATTTTGTTAGGTATACCTATTGGTATTAAAAGGGAGCACGCGATGTGCTCCCTTTTTTTGCGTTAAATAGGCTGGTATTTAACATCCTAACCTTTTAAACTACTTAGCCATTGAATAATTAAAAAATGTTATGGCTTCAGCAACTTTTACTGTACAGCAAGATACAGCACTTACAAATTCGCACATCACATTAAACGTAGCGCAAACAGCGTCATTACGTAGTCAATTAAAATCACAACGTGGCATATTAAATTCTAATAATATTAAGCAGTTATGCGCACAACTCAATGTGTCTGATGATGCATTATTACAAGGTTTAGTACCTTTGGCTTCTGAGTATGCTGTTGCGCCGATATCAGATTTTCATGTAGGCGCAATTGTTAAAGCACTTGATGAAAACGATGAGGTAAACTTTTACTTTGGTGCAAATGTAGAGTTTGATCATCAAGCATTGAGTTTAGTGGTTCATGCAGAGCAATCGGCTATAAATAACGCCTGGTTAAACGGCGCCAAAAAAATAGTTAAAATAGCGATTAGCGATGCACCGTGTGGATACTGCCGCCAGTTTATGAACGAACTCGCTGATGCGAAAGAGTTTGATATTTTATTGCCAGAGCAACACTTTAAATTGGCAGAATTACTGCCGCACTCGTTTGGCCCTACCGATTTAGGCAACGCGTTTAGCTTGTTTAATCCAGAGCCTCACCAGCAAGTATTTGCAAATGCTCAACTAGATGAAAAACTAGCAAGTACAGCATTAAACGCATACGTACCCTATAGTAAAAACTTTAGTGCAGTAAAAATTAGTACATTTAAAAATGGTGATTTTTACGGAAGTTACGCAGAAAACGCAGCGTACAGCCCAAGCTTGTCGCCACTACAAAGTGCACTTAGCCAATTATTTATCGCAGGGCTTAGCTTTAACGAAAGTACAGTAAAATCAATTACACTTTTAGAAACTGCAGGCCATGAAAACCAAGCGGGTGTAGCACGTGCTGTACTTGCAAGTTTTAAAAATCTACCGGCAATAGGAGTAATTAGCGCTCAGCTAAAATAACCTCTTAAAAACAATAAAGCACAGCCAGAGCTGTGCTTTATAATTTTATCTATTGAGTTTACTTGGTATTAATCAAGTAATACTTTAGCCGCTTCTAATACTACCGCTACAGATTTACGCTCAATTTCACCATGGTCAACATTTGGTATTTCTTGGCGAGTACGATTAACAAGTACGCCTGCTACACATGCAGCTTGTAAACCAAGGGCTGCACACATAGTAAATAATGTTGCTGATTCCATTTCGTAGTTCATCACGCCCAGTTTTTGCCACTCTTCGCAGCTACCTTGTAGTGATTTAGGAACGTAACCAGAATGCGTATCGTAACGCTCTTGTCCTGGATAAAATGTATCGCTTGATGCAGTAATACCAATATGAAAATCGATATTTAAGTTTTTACATGCTTGTACCATAGCTTGTGTTGCATAAAAGTCAGACACAGCAGGGTAGCTAAGAGGAGCAAAATGCTGGCTTGCACCGTCTAAACGTACAGACGCTTGGCTAATTAAAATTTCGCCTTCGTTGATATGTGGCTGAATCGCACCTGTTGTACCAATACGTAAAAATTTACGCACGCCAAGTTGTGCTAATTCTTCTACTGCAATCGACGTAGATGGACCACCAATACCCGTAGAACAAACAACCACCGAATGGCCGTTTAGTTGACCTAAGTAAACATGAAACTCACGAGTTTGAGCAAGGCAGGTTGGGTTGTCTAGGAATTGTGAAATGCGTGCAGCACGATCTGGATCGCCCGGTACAATCGCAAGTTTTGCACCTTTAAGATCGTCAATACATAGTCCTAAGTGAAATACCTTTTCCATAGCTAAGCCTTTTTATAATAAATTGTGTCAATCTAGCATCATTGCTAGAAACGTTTATCAAGTACAGGACGATTGTCCGTTTTACCTTAACTCCTCCAATTAAGTCTTAATAATTTTAAGGATTAATTTGATTTATTCATCAACTATGAATATTCAATCAAGTGCTTATACAAGTAGCCTTGTTGTGCTGTTGACATGTTCAAGCAGACATAATAAGTATCAACCAAGCGCGTAACTACAATTAAATAGTTTATGGTAAATATTCATTAATATTAAATTAATTCAATGGCTTAAATTTGTATTAAGCACGTAAAAGATAACGTGTTTATTTATATTAGGCACAGACTTATTTAGCAAAGTGGAATTTATTTGAAGTTTAGGCACTTTTGGTGATTTTGCATAACTAATCAAAAGTAATTAGCTACGTACAGAATAAAAATCGAAGGAGTTTATTATGAGCACACAATTTGAAGCATTTAAAAACAAAGTTGAGCACTGTTTGTGCGCACCAGGTGATGGCGTATACACAGTAAATACTGCAAAGGAGCGCAAAGCCGCACTGCGTAATAAACTTTATGGACAAACTGAAAACGTTGATAATTTGTGGCGCGAGTCTTTAAATGAATTACCAAATTCTCCACATAAAGCCGTTATGTTAGGTATTAGCTCAGACTGTGGCGGTGGTATTTTACGCGGTGCAAACTGGGGGCCACTGTTTGTGCGCTCAGCTTTAATTGATCAGCAACCGCAGTGTCACTTGTTTGATTTAGGCGATGTACGTGTAATCCCACATTTACTTCATGATAAATACCTAAATGATGCAACCATTTCTAATTGCCAAAAAGCCCTATACGGTAATGAAGATAACGACTATTACGTAAGTCCGTTATCAATCACAGAGGATGTATGCGACAGCTTTTACGCAACATTTAAAGATAAAGGGATATTTGGTATTGGTGGCGATCACTCAATTAGTTACCCACTTACCAAAGCGTACTTAAAAGCAAAACGTGAGCAAGGTAAGCGTACCGCTATTATTCACTTTGACGCGCATACAGATTTACTTGTTGAGCGCTTAGGCATAGATTTATGTTTTGGCTCGTGGTGTACACATATATTAGAGTTTTTACCTGCGCCGCATCATTTAATACAGTTTGGTATACGCTCAAGTGGCAAGCCTAAAGCGCATTGGGAAAATACTTTTGGTATTAAACAGCACTGGGCACATGAAATCATTGAGCGCGGCGCAGCAGCAGTTGCTTCCGACGCTATTGCACAGTTAAAAGCCGATAACGTTGATGAAGTATACGTAAGCTTTGATATTGATGCGCTTGATGCAGAGTTTGCATCTGCCACAGGTACGCCAGAACATAATGGTTTAACACCACAGCATGCACTTGATATTTTATCAGCCATTGCGGATGAGTTCCCGATTACTGGTGCTGATATGATGGAAATAGCGCCATTTACCGACAGCTCTTTAGTGGGTCAATCAAGCTCTGAAACGACACTTAGAGAAGGCGCTAAAATTTCAGCCTTTTTAATTAGTGCGATGAACAAGTAAGCTGTAGGAGCTATAAATACTAGCACTATCAGCGTATAAGTGTGCATTACATGACTAAAAACTAGCAGTTCATAAAGCCTCAGCTATATTTATTAAATACATATAATGAGTTAGTTGAGGCCTCGCTGAATGAAATTATTGATCTTTTTATTGTTCATTAGCTGTATTAAAGTTGATGCAACTGAAATAACAATAGTAACGGAAGTATTTCCGGACTTTCAGTATCTCAATGAAGATAATAAACTCGTTGGCCGCTCTGTCGATAAAGTTCATAAAGCGCTAGAAGGTACTGGTATAAACTACACTATGTTGGCGCATAGTTGGGCCATATCCTACAATGCAGCGCTACGCGATAAAAATACCTGTATATTTTCAATTGTTCGATTACCTAATAGAGAAAGTAAGTTTAACTGGGTAGGTGAACTGGAAAGCTTTGATTCTGCCATTTATGGTCTCAAGTCCAGAGGTATAAAGTTAAATACTCTCAATGATGCTAAAAAATATAAAATAGCAGTACTGCGTGATAACTTTAGTCATCACTATTTGCTTGAGAGGGGCTTTAGTGAGAACAAGCATTTATTACTCATCGATAGCCTAGATAAAATAGATAAACTCATAAGCACTCGTCACCATATACTTGATTTTGTTATCCTCAACAAAAAGCAATTTAACTACCGAGTTAAAACAGAGCCTAAGCTTGAGTTACTCGAACCATTACTAAATCTAAATACAACTCAGTCTCCGTTATTTTTTGCCTGTAATATAAATATGGATCCGGCTTTAGTTTCTCAATTAAAAGTCGCCTTTAATAAAATTTAAGCACTTTAAATTTGCTGTTTTACCTCTCAACCAATTGAAAATTAATAGCTTAAATATATTTCGTAAATATAAATTGCTGCGTTTAAAAAACCGATTATAATCCAGCTGCTTTTTGTTTAAAAAAGCGCTAACTTATTGGAGCGTTAAATGGGTGATTTAATCGGGATTAGCTTATTGATCTTGATCAGTGCGTTGTTTGCTATGTCAGAAATAGCAATTGCAGCGTCGCGTAAAATAAAACTGCGAGTAATGGCAGATGAAGGGAATATAAAAGCAGCAGCGGTACTAAAGCTACAAGAAAATCCAGGGGCTTTTTTTGCCATGATCCAAATAGCACTCAACGCGATTGCGATATTGGGTGGTATTGTGGGCGAGCAGGCTTTATCGCCTTATGTTGAAAGTGTTTTAGTGCTTTTTTATCAAGGTGCACACTTAGAAAAAATTAGCTTTTTATTCTCGTTTTTTACTATTACATCCTTGTTTATATTGTTCGCCGATTTAATGCCAAAGCGTTTAGCGATGATCATGCCAGAAGCGGTCGCTGTTAGAGTGGTTACAATAATGCGCTGGGTAACCTTTGCCTTAACTCCGCTAGTGATGTTTTTTAATGGGGTAACTAACTTTGTGCTGCGCTTATTTAAAGTGCCCGCTGAGCGAGAAGACAACGTTACAACTGAGGACATTGTTGCCATGATGGAAGCGGGTGCTGCATATGGTAGTTTGCAAAAGCAAGAGTATGAACTCATTGGTAATGTGTTTGACCTAGAAGCGCGGTTTTTATCAAGCGTAATGACGCCACGCGACCAAATTGTCTATTTTGATTTAAACGAATCTAGCCATGATATTGCGACCAAAATTATTGACCACCCTCATAATCACTTTTTAGTAGTGTCAGGAAATTTAGATAAATTGCATGGCTCTGTTGAATCTAAAGATATTTTACGACAAGTACTAAAAGGCGAAGCCGCCAATATAAACGATGAGCTGATTGATAAAGATGTTTTTTACTTACCGGAAACATTAAGCCTATCAGAAGCTTTAAATGCGTTTAAAAGCGCAGCAAAGCCATTTGCTGTTGTCGTAAATGAATATGCGCTTTCGGTGGGTATTGTTACGGTAAAGGATTTAATGAAAGGGTTTATGGGTGATTTAATCACTCACCAAGGCGACGAATTAATCATAGAACGCGATAAAAATTCATGGCTTGTAGATGGTTTAACCCCAATTACCGATTTAGCAAAAGTACTTGATATAGAAGAATTTCCTGATCAGATGCACTATGAAACGGTCGCTGGCTTTTTAATTTACAATATGAAGCGAATACCTAAACGCGCGGAGCATTTAACTTTTTCAGGCTTTAAGTTTGAAGTTGTTGATGTAGAAGGAATTAGGGTAGAGCAGTTGTTAGTTTCAAGGGTTATTAACCCGCAGAGTGCTAATATCCTTTAAAATAAGGTGCGCTTTAGTTTTTATATAAATAGCCAAGCTGTATTTGCTTGGCTTTTTTGTATCTGTTAAAAACTTCGTTTCTAAAATGAGAGATTATTTCAATATGTTAAGTTGTTTTATTTTCATACAGTCTTGATTCTATTTTCATCTAATTAACATTAAATGCAACCTAAGACGTATATTGTACTGAGGAGTGTAAGTTTGTGTAAATTTCTTCTAATTAAGATTCATTATCAGCGCGTTTTAATTTAGAATGATCGTTCACTCTAAACTAAAAGGTATTTAACATGCAGCGTTCCCGCATCGCTTTATTTGTATTGTCAGCCCTCGTCGGTTCTGTTGCTTTAACTGGTTGCGATCAGGCTGCTGAGCAGTCACAAGCTTCAGCTCCTAAAGCTGTACCAGTGGGTGTACTTACATTAAAAAGCCAAGCGCTTACTCTCAAAAAAGAACTTCCTGGTCGTATCAGTGCATTTCAAATTGCTGAAATTCGCCCACAAGTAAGTGGTATTGTGCAATCTCGTTTATTTGTTGAAGGTAAAGAGGTTAAACAAGGCCAGGCTCTGTATCAAATAGACCCTGCGACATTTGAAGCAGACTTAGCAGCAAGTGAAGCAAGCGTAGCACGTGCTCAGGCGAGTATTTCAAGTAGTAAAGCTAAAGCATCTCGTTTTAGCGAGCTTTTAAAAATAAAAGCGGTAAGTCAGCAAGACTTTGATGAAGCAGATGCTGCATATAAACAAGCAAAAGCAGAATTATTAACGGCTAAAGCGCAGTTGAAATCGGCGCAAATTAACCTTGATTATAGCCATGTGTCGTCACCAATTAGTGGTCAAATTAGTAAATCAAGCGTAACTGTAGGTGCATTAGTTAGTGCTAACCAAAGTACTGCACTTGCTACAGTGACTCAGTTAGATCCAATTTATATCGATTTAACACAATCAAGTAATGAGCTTACCAAACTTAAAAAAGCAATATCATCAGGTGCTCTAAGTGTTGATTCGACTAGCCAAACTGACGTTGAACTTATTATGGAAGATGGTTCTGTTTATCCTCATAAAGGCACATTGCAGTTTTCTGAAGTGACAGTTGATCCAAGTACTGGCTCAGTAATACTACGTGCTAAATTTTCAAACCCAGAAAAATTATTACTACCAGGCATGTATGCCCGAGCTTCTATTGTGGAAGGTGTTAAGGCGGGTGCTATTTTAGCTCCGCAACGTGGTGTTAGCCGTAATTCAAAAGGCGAACCAACAGCAATGGTTGTCAGCAAAGACAACACAGTAGAAAGCCGCGTATTAAAAGTAGATAGAACGATTGGTTCTGATTGGCTTGTTACTGATGGCTTAATGGATGGCGATAAGTTAATAGTTGAAGGTTTACAAAAAATCCGCCCTGGTGCACCAGTGAATCCATCTGAAATTCAATCGTCTGCTAAAGCCGATCAAGCGCAATAACGGAGAGTTTTAATGTCACGATTTTTTATCGATAGACCGATATTTGCTTGGGTACTCGCTATTGTAGTGATGCTTGCAGGTATTTTGGCGATTAGGAGTTTACCTATTTCGCAGTATCCTTCAATCGCACCACCTGCAGTGAGTATTACTGCAACGTACCCTGGTGCATCTGCACGTACACTTGAAGATACGGTAACGCAAGTTATTGAGCAAAAAATGAAAGGACTTGATGGCCTGCTTTATATGTCATCTACTTCTGAGTCGAGTGGTTCTGCTACGCTTACACTTTCGTTTAGCGCCGAAACAGACCCTGATATTGCACAAGTTCAAGTGCAAAATAAACTAGCGACAGCGACTCCACTATTACCAGAAGCCGTTCAAAGGCAAGGTGTTGTAGTTGCAAAGTCAGCGCGTAACTTTTTAATGGTTTATGCTTTTGTGTCTAAAGATGGCAGCATGACCAATATTGATATTGGCGATTATGTTTCATCAAACGTGCAAGATATTGTCTCGCGTGTTGAAGGCGTAGGTGAAGTGCAGCTGTTTGGTTCTCAGTACGCGATGCGTATTTGGTTAGACCCTTCAAAGTTACAAAATTATAAGCTGACACCTGCTGATATTAGTGCATCAATTAGTGCGCAAAATGCACAAGTATCTGCCGGTCAACTTGGCGGTATGCCTGCCGTTGATGGTCAGCAACTTAATGCAACAGTAACAGCGCAAAGTCGATTACAAACGCCAGAGCAATTTGAACAAATATTGGTTAAAACTAATCCAGATGGCTCTTTTGTACGTCTAGAGGACGTTGCTAGAGTAGAGCTTGGCGGTGAAAGCTACCGCGTTGTTGCTCGTTACGATGGGCAACCTGCATCAGGGTTAGGTATTAAATTAGCCAGTGGTGCTAACGCACTTGATACTGCCGCTGGAGTTAAAAAAGCAATTGAAGAGCTAAAACCGTTTTTCCCTGAAGGGTTAGATGCTGTTATACCTTACGACACAACGCCGTTTGTATCGTTATCTATCGAAAAAGTTATTCACACCTTAATTGAAGCTGTTGTACTTGTTTTTGTAGTTATGTATTTGTTCCTACAAAACTTTAGGGCAACACTTATACCAACAATAGCAGTGCCAGTGGTTTTACTAGGTACGTTTGGTATTTTGTACACCTTTGGTTATTCAATAAATACGCTAACGATGTTTGCGATGGTACTTGCCATAGGCTTATTGGTAGATGACGCAATCGTTGTGGTAGAAAACGTTGAGCGCTTAATGACCGAGGAAAAACTCTCGGCACTTGAAGCTACGCGTAAATCGATGGATGAAATTAAAGGCGCGCTGGTAGGTATTGCCATGGTGCTTTCTGCGGTATTTATCCCAATGGCATTCTTTAGTGGCTCTACCGGTATTATTTATCGTCAGTTTTCTATAACACTGGTATCGGCGATGGGGTTATCTGTTTTAGTTGCTCTTATTTTAACGCCTGCATTGTGTGCAACGCTTTTAAAACCAAGCCATGTACATAACAATGAGACGTTATTTGGCCGATTTTTTACAGGCTTTAACCGTGGTTTTGATAAAACAAATTCAGGTGCACAAAGCTTTGTAGGCCGTATGCTTACGCACTCTAAACGCTACTTACTTATTTATGGTGTGATTGTGGGCGGTATGGTTTATGTATTCTCAAGCTTGCCAACGGCATTTTTACCTGACGAAGACCAAGGTATTTTGTTTAACCAAGTTTCACTGCCAGCAGGCTCTACAACACAGCAAACGCTTGAGGTTGTTAAAAAGGTAGAAAATCACTTTTTAAACGATCAATCTGAAGCTGTGAATGGTATTTTTACCGTTACTGGTTTTAGTTTTGCAGGCTCTGGCCAAAACTCAGCAATTGCCTTTGTTAACCTTAAACATTGGGATGAGCGCCAGCGTGACGAGTTATCTGTTCAAGGTGTTGCAGGTAAAGCGATGGGCTACTTTTCAACGATAAAAGAAGCGTTTGTGTTTGCATTCCCGCCACCTGCAATTGTTGAACTGGGTACTGCTAATGGCTTCAATATTTTCTTACAAGACCGTGTAGGCCTTGGTCATGACGCACTTTTAGCGGCACGAAATCAGTTATTAGGTTTAGCAAGCCAAAGTCCAATTTTAGCGGGCGTACGTCCAAATGGACAAGAAGATATGCCAGAACTACAACTTGATACAGATTTGGCAAAAGCCGAAGCGCTTGGTGTGTCGCAAAACGATATTAACAGTACACTTTCGACAGCATGGGGTAGTAGTTATGTGAATGACTTTATTGACCGTGGTCGAGTTAAAAAAGTGTATATGCAAGGTGATGCACAATCGCGCATGGTGCCTGAGGATCTAAATAAGTGGTATGTGCGCAATGATAATGGCGATATGGTGCCGTTTTCAGCGTTCGCTAGTGCTTACTGGACGTATGGTTCGCCACGTTTAGAGCGTTACAATGGTTTTTCAGCAATGGAAATTCAAGGTAGCGCAGCGCCGGGTTACAGTACAGGCCAAGCAATGGATGAAATGGAGCGTTTAGTTAAACAATTACCTAATGGTATTTCGTCTGAGTGGACCGGTATTTCATTCCAAGAGCGCTCAAGTAGTGGTCAAGCACCTTTACTATATGGCTTATCGCTATTGTTTGTATTTTTATGTTTAGCTGCACTTTATGAAAGTTGGTCGGTACCGTTTGCGGTAATGATGATTGTGCCACTGGGTATATTTGGTGCAATTATGGCAGCGCTAGGCGGTGGCTTATCTAACGATATTTACTTGCAGGTTGGCTTGTTGACCACCATTGGTTTGGCATCTAAAAATGCGATACTGATTGTAGAGTTTGCGATTCATAAAATGGATGATGGGCTTGGCTTAGTTGATGCGGCTATTGCAGCTGTACGCTTACGATTACGTCCAATACTCATGACTTCGATGGCCTTTATTTGTGGTGTTTTACCACTTGCTATTGCCTCAAGTGCAGGTTCTGGCGCACAAAATGCGTTAGGTATTTCGATTATTGGCGGCACACTCGCATCATCAATATTAGTTGTTGTATTTGTACCGTTGTTCTTTGTGTTAGTTCGCCGTGTATTCCCTGGTAAAACTAACGAGACAACAAAGGAGAGCGCAGAATGAGCATTAAAACATTCAGCCTAAGTGCAATTGCTTTATTGGTGCTAAGTGGTTGTCAATTAGCGCCAGAGCAAAAAGACCTTGCTCTACCAGTATCTGATGCTTATGCATCAGGTACTGAGCAAAGCGCTGCGCAGCAATTAAATTGGCAGCAGTTTTTTAATGATGAAAAACTACAAACCTTAATTACGCAAAGCCTTGAGCATAATAAAGACATGCAAATTGCAGTGCTTAATGTGCAGCGTGTGCGTGGTTTGTATCAAATTGAAGACTCTGCTTTGTATCCGTCGCTTGATTTAAATGCTTCTGGTACGCGCCAGCGTTTACCGGCTGATTTGTCGGGTACTGGCGATGCAGCTATTAGCTCGCAATACAGTGCAACAGTGGGCATTACGTCTTACGAGTTAGATATTTGGGGCAAAGTACGCAACCAATCAGCGCAAGCACTGCAAAATTTATACTCTACAGAGCTTAGCCAATACAGTACGCAGGTGTCTTTAATTTCAGAGTTGGCAAATGCGTGGCTTAGTTACGCGACTGACTTACAACTGCTAGAGCTTGCAAAAGAAACGCTCACCTCTCAGCAAGAATCATTATCGCTTACGCAAAAAAGCTTTGATTTGGGTGCTACGTCTTCAATTACCCTTGAGCAGCTTAGAAGTACAGTTGCTACAGCAAAAGTAGACATAGCAACGTACAAGCGTTTGTTAAAACGTGATAAAAGTGCCCTAGATTTATTAGTGGGTAAATCTGTTTCAGCTGATTTGCTGCCTAGTAAAGACCTGACTAACTTGATCAGCATGCCAGAAGTGCCGGTCGGTTTACCGTCTGACCTGTTATCGCAACGCCCTGATATTAAAGCCGCTGAGCATTTAATGCTTGCTGCAAATGCCAATATTGGTATTGCACGTGCGGCGTTTTATCCAAGTATTAGCTTAACAGCCAATGCCGGATCTGCTTCAAGTGATTTAAGTGGCTTGTTTGATTCAGGCTCAGGTACATGGAGTTTTGTGCCGTCAATTAGCTTACCTATTTTTAATATGGGACGTAACCAAGCAAATCTTGATGTAGCAAAAGCTGATCAAGAAATTGCAGTGGCTACTTATCAGCAAAAAATTCAAAATGCGTTTCGCGAAGTTGCCGATGCACTTGCTGATAGAGAAGGTTACCAAGAGCAATTAAGTGCCCTTGATATGCTTATAAATAGCCGACAAGTCACGTTTGATTTATCAAAAATGCGTTACGAAAAAGGCGCAGATAGCTACTTGCAAGTACTTGATGCTCAGCGTACGTGGTACGGCGCTCAGCAACAATTAATTTCGGGTCAGCAAGCGTATCTTGCAAGCCAAATTAATCTGTACAAAGCGCTTGGTGGCGGATGGAACGTAACCAGTGAAACAGCTCAGGAAGAGAAATAATATTTGCGGCTTTTAAAGCCGCATTACATATTTATATAGCGAGACTATTTATAGCTCTTGCTTTACTGAGTTTATGACTTGGTAGTGGAGTTGAACATGAAGCCTAAAGCAAAAAGGCAAACAGATCCCGCAATAGCACTTGCTAGGCGTGAGCAAATATTAACAGCTGCTGCAGAGTGTTTTCGCCGAAAAGGTTATCACGGTGCAGGTATGGCTGAAATATCTAAAACGGCAGGGATGAGTGCAGGCCATATTTATAATTACTTTGAAAGTAAAGAAGCCATTATAGAAAGCATTATTGAAAAAGACATGGAAGAAATGTTCTCCATCTTTCAAAAGTTTGAAGATCACCCTGGTGATGTTTTAGCGGCTCTTTTAGATGGCTTAAATATTGGTGTGCAAAGGCATATGGATACAGGCTCGTGTGTTATTGATTTAGACATGATGGCAGAAGCAGGTCGAAACATTAAAGTAGCAACTCTCTTGCGTGAAACCGATATTCAAGCAAGAGGGCGCATGAGACAGCTTTTAACAAGCGAGCGAAGTGCGCTCAAAGACATTGATGAGCTTGAACTTGAAAGCCGAATTAACGTTATTTTTTCGATGATGGCGGGGTTATTACTCAGAAAGTTACTCTACCCTGAGCTAACCGAAGAAACGGTACTAATAGCGCTTCGCCCTGCGATGAAAACATTACTGATGCCATTTGATGAAGCCCAGTAACGCTCAAAATAAATAACCAAAAGTAAGCTAGCCAATACTTTGGCTAGCTTTTTTATTTTAGTCTATTTAAAAGCGCTCGATTGACCACTGAAGTGCAATGATTGCGATAGCAACGGAGCCCATTGGCATTAACCACTTTTTATACCAAGTGTAGTGTCGTACATAAATGAGTATTGGTAAGGCTACTAGTAAGATACTAAGTTGACCGATTTCGACGCCTAAATTAAACGCCAATATACTAAGCAGTTGATAGTCGCTCGACAAGCCAAGCTCGCCAAGTACGCTCGCAAATCCCATCCCATGTAGTAAACCAAAAGCAAAAGTAAGCCAACCTAAACGAAGTACCAACGGCCACACATTATTTAATGCTGCAAATAAAACCGATATAGCAATTCCAAGCTCTACCCAGCGGCTATTTGGTGAGACTAAGTTCATAGCTGTTGCGGTAAGCGTAATAGAGTGCGCAAGCGTAAACGCGGTTACTATCCATGCTGTGTGTTTAATAATGTGTTTTTTAGAGCTAATACCTTGCCATGCTTTATCGCTGCGTTTTAAAACACAGGTAAGTAACAGAGCGATTAAAAATAAAATATGATCAATACCAATCCAGATATGTAAAACACCCTGATACACGTATTGATTAAACGTACTTAAATAACTTGTTTGCTCAAAGCTGAATGTTTGCTGTGCCTCGTTTATATTAAATACACGAGATACACCGTTAATATTTACGATGGATTTATGGTTAGCATCAGTCTTAAAAAAAGCAGAATAGGAAAGGGAGATTGCTTCATTGTCATTACAGCTAAACAGCAGCGGAATCACCAAATAAGGCTGGTTAAAATGGTTATCTAGTTGATAGATACCTTCACTTTTTAAAGGGCATGATCGCGCGTTTTGCGTGATATTTAAATTTTCTTCAATGAAGTTATTAATTGAGCTGCGTTTTGCTTTTATTTCTGCCCACGAAATTTGCCCGTTTTTATCTAAGTCCAGAGGCACTGCGTGTTCTAAGTCGGCTATATTAATTTGCCAGGTACCCGTGTATTGGTTTTTGTTGGTGTCGTTATTGTTCTCGCTATTTAAGGTTATATAACTTGTACTTAGTTGATGGGCAAAGCTGTAAGTTGAGAAAATACACAGCATTAAAGTGAGTATAAATAGATAAGGCGTTTTCATAGTGTGTCTCGTTGCATCGCTTTTGCTTGAATAAGTAATTGCTCATCGGTGCTCATTTTAGCCTGTTGCCAATTAATATGAGCCCAGTAAAGTGCTTTTTCGCGATTTGGTTGTACATCAAGGTAATATTTAGCTAAGTCACTTGCATGAAAAGAATCATTACGAAGCTCTCGTAGTGTAACTCTTTGCGCCATTGTATTTTGCCATTTTTTATCGCGTTTATTTAGTTTTTTTTCTGCGATTGAAAGTCTTAGCAAAATAGCATCCTCTAAATTACTTTTATCAGGTAGCAGTACGCTTAATGTATTTAATACTTGTTGCGGTTGATTTAGAGCAATTTGAATATCGGCCCATAAAACTATAAGGCTCACAGGGGCTTGAACTAAATCTACACTTTGTAAGTGAGACATAGCTTGTTTGTAGTTGTTTAAACGGTAGCTCATTTCACTTAAAACATGGTTTGTAGCTAGGCTAGTTTGATTATTATTTATAATTTTTACTAATGCTTGGTAGCTGTCTAAAACGCTTTCATGTTGGCTTTGTACATCGAGTACACAGGTGCTAGCAGTAATAGTGCTTACTTGCCCAATTAAGGCGACGCAGTGTTTTTTTGCTTGTGCAAACTTACCTTGAGTCATAAATATATTGGCTAGCAATAAATGGCTATTACTATGTTTTGGCTCGGCAATCAAAACGTTGTTAGCAATATCAATAGCTTCGTCAAAAAGATGCTCTTTTTGTAAAACGCGAGCATATAAGTAACCAATTTGAGATAAGGGTGTTTGTTTATATAGCTGGGCTAAACGGGTTTTAAGTAGCCCCTGTAAGCGCTCTGTTTGGCCAGCATATTGGCTGTTAGTGACTAATGTATTTATTTCGTCAACAGAGAGAGACGCACTAAGCGTTGAATTACTTTTGGCAATAACTGCATTATCTTTTGGGGTAAAAGGCGCAGCGCTTAATGCAAAGGTCGTTAGGCATAAAGTAATAAATGCGACGGACTTAAAAATTGATAAATGCATTATAAATATCCTTTGAAAAAAGCCTTCCATGGCCTGTCAGCTTAATTACTTGGTTAGTTACCGTTTGTTGAAATTAATCCATCAACATCGGTATCTGTGTTTGTAAACACCCGACCGTTAACAGTTAATGGCTCTGCATTTGGGGCTTGATTAAATGCATCGGTTGCAAATTGAGCAAAGTCGACCTGTAGTGCGTCAATTGTAATGTTTACTGTTGCAGTTACTTGCGAATTAACGCCATCACTTACACCAAACATAAAACTATCTGAACCTGTCACTTCTTTATTTGGTGTATAGGTAAAGTTACCATCGCTATTAAGGGTAACAGTTCCGAGAGTTGGCTCACTTGTTAATGAGTAAGTCAGTGAATCGCCATCATTGTCGGTTGCGCTAAGCATATCGGTAATGCTTACTTCAGTTTGTGTAGTTAGCATTGCATCACTTGCGGTAGGCGCTGTGTTTACAACCGGTGTAGGTTGTTTTTTATCGTCATCGCTACTACATGCTCCCAATGTTAATGCACTGAGGAGAACACAAATATGGGTAGTTTTTAAATTACGCATTATTTTACTCCTTATTTAGAGCCAGCAAGCGGTGTTGCAAGGTATGGGAATGATGAATCCATCATTGTTGCATCAATAGGTGCGCCGTCTGTAAATGGCACTGTGCCCGTATTAGCATCCTCTGGTGCACAAAGTCCTAAATCAGTGTCTTCACCATTTACAGGAATAGGATGACATAAACGACCCATCACAACACGAAGTGCAATATCAACCACATCATCACCCGGGCGACGACCATTTGGGAAGCCGGCTAAATCATTACCCGCTACACCAAATGCAGATTGATCAGCTTGCGCTGTTGCTGCAATGTCTGTATTCAAACGTAGCATTTCTGAAGGTGTTACAGTTGCTTGTTGATTAACGCCTGCAAAACCCGTTAAAAATGCAGTGATTAAATCAGTACGGGGGAAGTTTGTGGGTGCCAGTGTTTCTAAGTTTGCGCCAAGAGTCGTATTAACAGCATCTTTAAACAAAATGTTTAATAACTCTGGTAGTGCTGGATGAGATACATAATCTAAAAATTGTGCATCATCTTTAGGGTGAGCAGTAGAGAATGTGTCTTTGTCTTTAATGCCAATTACAAGCTCGTTTACAAGCGGGCTACCCAAGCGTGAAACTTGTGTTAAAGCACCACCATTGACGGCATTATTAGCAAATTTAGCATTTGGGTTTAATACACGTGCTTGAGGTAAGCTTGCTGTTGTCCATGCACCAATTACTTTGTTACCTTCACCGACAATACAGCTTTTAGGTATTTCGATAGCGATTGATGTTACGTTTTTATCTGCAAGGTCGTCATTACCGGCTGATTGCGTTATACCACCTGGAAAACCACCGCCGTCACCAGCACCAGGGGCGCTATCGCCTTCTACAGGTACATAGTTAACTAAATCAAATGTTTTACCTAGGTTAACTACAAATGGGTCTTTACGTTGTCCTACAAAAACTTGTGCCATGCTTTCACAGTTAGGAATTGAAACCTGATACACAAATTGGTCAGCATAAGTTTGGTAATCGCTCATTGAGCCAAATGTTTTATTGCCGACATAATCAAGCGGTTTAGAAAATGTGCTTGAGTTTGATGCAGTGTTGTTTAATACCGTTGTTTCGCCAGTACGCTGCGCGCCACTAATCATGCTTATTGTGTATGATTCGCTAAAATTTGCAGCGCTGTCATCACCGGCAGATACACCGCCTACATTTTTAAGCGGTACAGACACGGTGCGTTGATTACCTTCAGGTCCAACAGTTAATTGCACACCTTGGTTATCATTAGGGAGCATGCTTTTAAAGTTAAATGCAAATGTAATATCTTCAACGGCATCGCCGTCGTTATCTATATGAATGCTGTAGGTAGCATCTGGGTCCATTGCAAAGTAATTAGGACCGCCGTATGCATCTTGCAGCGGGATATAGTTAGCAATTAATGTTACAAAATCATCACGACCTTGCTCGTAACTATTAAATACATAAAAATCGGTTGAATCTAAAGTCGGGAAACGGCTTATATTTGGCGCTTCTCTGTGGCTTGATGCTTCACTTGGTGCACTTACAAACGTACTACATATTACTACTGCGAGTATTGATGGAGTTAAAGCTTTCATGACTTTGTCCTTTAGTTTTGATTGAAGTCATAGCTAATAACGGGGCAGGATTTAAATTGGATGCAAAAAAGTTAAATTATTTTTATTTTTTGTTAAAAAGTTTAAAAGTAGGTTGGCTGCTTTGTGTAAGCAGCCAACTTTGGTCATTATTGTAGGGTTATAAAAGTACTAGCTCTGTGGTGTAAAGCACTTCAGTAGGAGAGCCATTTGGCGAGCCGCCAATAGGTTCTAAGCTTACGGCAAGCAACGCTATGTCGGTTGCGTTAAAACGGTTATCTTTTAATAATATTTTATTGCCTTGCTTGGGAAGTAAACCCAGTGAAATAGGTGCATCTTGCCCTTTTAAAATCATCCACAACTCATAATCTTTATTAGTTTGAGCAACCAATTGGCTACTGGCTTTAATTGAGAGTCCTTGCTCGTTAACATTAATAAACCACAATGATTGTTTATCTTGATTTTGAACCGAAGCAATTTGTTGAGTGTGCATAACATTGGTACTAGGTTGAATAACTAAAAAGGCTAAAACAATACACGCAGCAGTTGCCACAAAAGACCATGTACGCCAAATTGAAGGCTTGGTATGTATGACTGTTTTACTTGTTTGTGGCCTGTTTTCAATACGTTGTAGTATATTTACCCATACATCGTCACGTGGCGTTTGCGGCGTAATAGCACTCGCTAAGTTGTTTAGGTTTTGCTCCCATAGACTTGTTGCTTCACGTGCTTGATTTGAATTAAGCAACAGACGCTGAAAACGCTTACGGGCAAGCCCTCTAAGTGTGCCAAGCACATACTGCCCAGCAAGCGCGTCTAATAGTTCGGGTTTATTATAATTCATAATGTTAAACACCTTTGTAGCTGCATAAGCCCACGCCTGATCCAGCTTTTAACTGTACCTAATGGCGTTTCTATATGATCCACTAGCTCGCTATGACTCAGCCCCTTATAATAAGCTAAGTGAATAGCTTGTTTTTGTTGCGGCTCAAGCTGTTCGATACAATTAACCAGTTTCGTTTCTTCATCGTAATTAACGTCGATACTTTCATTTTCATTTTCATTTTCATTTTCATATTCGTCATCGCCTAACGACTGCTCTTTTCGTACTTTGTGATAGCGCAGTGAGTCAAGACTTCTGTATCTAACTATACTTATCATCCAACTAATAACGGTGCCTTTAGAGGCGTTGTATTCAGATGCGTTATGCCAAATTTTTATAAAAGCATCTTGTAGTGCCTCTTCCGCATAAGCTCTGTTAGTGAGCATATTTAAACTAATAGCAAAAAGTTTGCCGCTAGTTTGTTGATATAAACTTGAGAAAGCATTTTTGTCTCCTTGTGCTGTTGCGCACAGAAGAGGGAGTAAATCATCGTTATCCATAGGGGTCCTGTTTTTCTTATTATCATTGAGTAAACGGTTGAGAGTGTGATTTGGATGCAAAAAATTTAATTGCTTTTTAGATTAGCTGCTTTATACGTTAGTACAAGCAATAACCGATCAGTGTTTGAAATTTAGACGTGTAAGTATAATTTATTCTCATGTTTGTAAAAAATGCACAAAGAGCAGATTGCACTTAAATTTATTTTATTATTAACATTATATATCAATAGCTTATGATTTTAATTTGAATTTAAAATGCCATTTATATGGCGTGATATTTGCAAAAGAGTACATAAAGCCGTTTAAATTAAAATTAGAAAATCGGAATTATTTACACAAAGGAGAGACTATGTGGGCTGCAATTGGTTATTCACTTTTAGCATTACTACTTATTTTTATTGGTTGGGAAGTAAACTCTGTTTACTTTGCTATTGTTTTTTATTGGACTGCGCTGTCACTTTTATTAGTGAGTACCGCATATATTTTTAATACAGCAAAAATATTTAGAAAACGTGAAAATGGGGTGATCCCATTTTATATACGGTGGGCGTTTGTGCCATTTTTATTTGGTGTGCAAATTTATAATGCCTGGTCACGTAAGCACGATAAAGTGCCGCCAATTCAAAAAATAAATGAGAACCTATTTTTAGCTTGCCGATTATTTCCCTCAGACATAGACACATTAAAAGATAACGGAATTACGGCAATTTTAGACGTTACGTGTGAATTCGACGGACTCGAGTGG
This sequence comes from Pseudoalteromonas sp. 78C3, assembly GCF_002836695.1. NCBI lineage: Bacteria > Pseudomonadati > Pseudomonadota > Gammaproteobacteria > Alteromonadales > Pseudoalteromonadaceae > Pseudoalteromonas > Pseudoalteromonas sp. 78C3. Next base: position 34,623 of record NZ_PJAV01000143.1, on the reverse strand, counting down.
AGTTCAACACAAGAGAATATAAATTACTTAAACATTCCGGTGCTCGATCATAGTATTCCTACCCATTCTCAGTTAAATCAGGCTATTAATTGGATACATCATCATATTAAAGAAAACCGTCGCGTAGTTGTACATTGTGCTTTAGGCCGTGGGCGGTCTGTTTTTGTAATGGCGGCTTATTTATTGAGTCAAAACAAAAATGCAGATGTACATGAAGTACTTGCACAAATAAAGGAAACCCGCGAAACCGCAAACTTAAATAAGCATCAGCTTCGTCATTTAGCTAAGCGTCATAAAAAAGGCGAGCTGCTGATTAAAAACAAAGCAGTTTTAATTGCAAATCCAGTATCTGGTACACGATTGTGGCAAGAAAAAGAGCATTTAATTGTTGCGCGGTTATCGGCCTATTACGATTTAAAAGTACTTACTACTTCACAAGACGTAAACGGTATTGAGCTTGCTAAACAAGCAATTGCGCAAAAGCCGGACATTATAATAGCGTGTGGAGGCGATGGTACAGTGGCCGAAGTTGCAAGCGTACTTGTAAATACACAATGTAAGCTAGGTATTATACCAATGGGGACTGCAAACGCACTTGCGCATGTATTGATGGGGATTAGCTCTAAATTTATTCCTGTTGAACAAGCCTGTGATTTAATAATTGATGGTCAAACAAGCACAATAGATACCGCTTATTGTAATAATGAATTAGTACTTTTATTAGCGGGCATTGGTTTTGAGCAATCAATGATTGAAAAAGCAGATAGAGAGTCGAAAAATAAATCGGGGCAACTTGCCTACTTAAATGGTTTTTTTGAAGCATTTGGCGAGCAAAAATCACAGCTACTTAGTGTAAAACTCGATGATAATGAGCCGAAAGAAATATGTACAAATAGCTTTATTGTGGCTAATGCTGCGCCTTTTACAACGTTATTGGCTCAAGGTGGTGGGCAGCCAGATCATAGTGACGGGCTTCTTGATGTAAATTGGCTAACACCAAATAATGAAAATTCTACGACAATATTGAGCATTGCAGAACTGATGTTTAGCAGTTTAACGCAAACACATTTAGCTATAAATTCGCATCATACAAATGCTAAAAGAGTCGAGGTGACAGGCGAAGGAGAGCTTAAGTACGTACTTGACGGTGAAGTTAAAACTGCTCACAAACTCGTTATTACTATTGAGCCGGCCTCATTAAATGTGATTTGCAAAGAGCAATAAATCGCGCTACTTACAATCAAAAAAGGAGCTGAATTAGCTCCTTTTTTACATCATTTTTTAATTGATGGCCAAACAAACCCTGTTGTATCCGGCGCTTGAGAAGATGTTTCTCTCGGCGCACTTTTTGGTCTACGAATAGGTTTGTTATTTATAGTGTGAATATAAAGTGCTTCCACTTTATCGCGAGCCCAAGGCGTTTTACGCAAAAACTTTAAACTCGATTTAATGCTCGGTTGATCAGTAAAGCATTTGATTTTTACTTGCTCGCCAAGTGTTCTCCAGCCAAGTCGCTGTTCTAACTCAACAAGTATTTGTTCTAACGTTACCCTATGTAAAGGGTTTTTAGGTTGATTATCCATAGCCATACTACTTATTTAAACTGCGTGCATTGTAGCTCAAATCAGCTTTTAGCGCTAATTCACAGTGATTGTTTTAGGAGCTGTTGGGTAAATAGCATTACCTTGTTTATCTATTTTAAGCCAAATGAGTTGGCTGTTACTGTGCTGGGGTGTTTTAGCACCGCACAAAAGTGTAAATGAGTGAATTTGTATTAATGCGCCTTCGCTATAGCGTTTGTTGTCGTACCAACAGTTTGATTCTTCATTTACAAACTGGTTTGCATCAATAATTGAATGGGTTTTAAGGGTTGTTGCTTCACTAAGTATTGAATACGATAAGCTGCTAAAACAAAAGCATAGAATTAAAAAGTTACGCATTAGAGGCCTTTAAATAGGGAGGGTTAAAAATAATACATTAAGCTAAAAAACGTGCTAGTGTAAAGTACACAAAGTGATTTTAATTATAAACTTAGTTACTCACAGAACAACTTGGATTCAAATAAAAAGGTGCACACAATGCAATTTAATCAAACAATGATCGAAGAATTCACACTATTAGCAAAATTTCCTCGCGACAGTAAAATGCAGGGTATTAAATTACACTCAGACGCAGAGCCAAGCTTACTTAGTGCAGCGCAACGTTTATTTGAAAAAGGGATTATAGATAGCCCAGATGGCGGATATTTAACTGATCTGGGCTTAGATTTAATTGAGCACATTACGGTTATTCATAGTGCGCTACAAAGCTAGCTAATTTGAACTCTGGTTAGTTACTAAACTAGCTTAATTTGCATCGGGTTGATTTTGCGGTGCAGCATCATTAAATGCAGCTAATTTATTACAGTGTTCGTAAATAGCTGCAATTTTTGGATAAGCGCTCATATCTACGTTAAAACGAATTGCATTAAATACTTGCGGCACTAAACAAATGTCAGCAAGTGTTGGTTGGTTACCAAAACAGTAGTCATCATTTTCGTTTAGCATCAGTTCTATTTTTTCAAAACCAACTTCTATCCAATGTCGATACCACTTATTTTTAGCCTCGTTATCAACACCTAATTCGTTCGATAAATACTTCAGCACGCGTAAATTATTAACAGGATGAATATCGCAAGCAATGGCAAAGCTTAAATTTCTTATTTGCGACTTTTGCCACGCAGTTCCTGTAATTAATGGCGATTGCGGATAAGTTTCATCAAGCCATTCCAGTATTGCAAGTGATTGTGCTAAAACACCATTATCGGTTTCAAGTGCAGGTAGTAACCCTTGCGGATTAGTCGCTAAGTATTCTTTCCCAAGCTGCTCCGATTTTAAAAGGTTAACAATAGCAAGTTCATGATCAATTGCTTTTAAGTTAAGCGCTATACGTACCCTATAGGCCGCTGATGAGCGAAAGTAGCTGTATAATTTCATAATTAATCCTGTGAACCTGTAAATTGTTTTTTAATAGTACGCCAGCAATCGGTGTAGTTTGGTTGGCGTTCCCTACCTTCTAATGCATATTTTGTCGGTGAAATTATATAGCGCGACTCAAACATAAAAGCGAGTGTATTTTCGTATTTTTGTGGTGTAAGTTCAGCGTTTGAGGCTTTTTCAAATACGTCGGCTTCAGGTCCATGTGGCGACATACAATTGTGTAAACTTGCACCACCAGGTACAAAACCATGCTCTTTTGCATCATACACACCTTCAATTAAGCCCATAAATTCACTCATAATATTGCGGTGATAATACGGCGGGCGAAATGTATTTTCGGCTACCATCCAACGCGGTGGAAATATCACAAAATCGACATTTGCCATACCCTCAGTAGCAGAAGGAGAGGTTAGTACAGTGAATATAGAAGGATCGGGGTGATCAAAGCTCACTGTATTCATTACATTAAAACGCGATAAGTCGTATTTATAGGGCGCACTATTACCCGTCCATGCAACTACATCAAAAGGAGAGTGCTTAATTTCACAGCTAAATAAATTACCGTTAAATTTAGAAACAAGCTCAAAGTCACCCTCTTTATCTTCAAAGGCCGCTACAGGGTATTGAAAGTCTCTGTCGTTGGCATAACCGTTTGCACCAACAGGTCCTCGCTCTGCAAGCTCTAACGCATGGCCATAATTTTCACAAATATAACCACGGGCTGTATCATCAATTAAATCAACAGCGAACTTAATTCCTCTGGGAATTACAGCAATTTCACCCGGTTTAATGCTTAACTTACCGCACTCGGTGTGAATTAATAACTCACCTTGCTGAGGGACAAACAACATTTCGCCATCGGCATTACAAAAGTAACGCCCTTGCATTGACTGATTAGCGACATATACATGAATGCCAATACCAGATTGCCCATTAGCACTGCCATTAGCTGCCATAGTTACTAACCCATCAATAAAATCAGTAGGCTGTGAAGGCATATCAATAGGATTCCAACGTAGCATTGTTGGTGGTGTTACGGCTTCAGTGATTGGGGCTGTTCTTATTAGGCCGTTATCAATTGCTTGGTAATCACCTTGCACTACAGACGGACGAAGGCGGTAAAACCAAGTGCGACGATTTGAAGCGCGAGGAGCCGTAAATGCAGTCGAACTAAATTGCTCTGTGTATAAATCGTATTTAACTTTTTGTGGGCTAAATTGTCCTATTGGCAGTGCACCGGGTAGCGCTTGTGTTTCAAATTCATTACCAAAACCGGTCATATAACTTAATTGTGTCGCCATTACTGACTCCTGTGAGAGGGGGTTGGTTTAATATTATTTTTATTTCAGTTAAGATACTCTCAAGTGAGACTAATATCAAATGTGCAACTACGCATCCGTGTAAATATTAATGAACACTAAAGTAAGCCTTATAAAGCTGGGATAACTAAAAATGAAAATTGATTTAGCAACGTTTTTACCTTATCAATTAACGAATGTAGCAACACGTGTAAGTAATGACTTTGCCGAGGTTTATCAAACTAAATACGGTTTAAATATTCCGCAGTGGCGAATACTTGCTAATTTAGCGCAGTATGGTCAGAGCAACGCAAAGGATTTATGCACGCAAGCAAATATGGACAAGTCGACAGTGTCGCGTGCGGTAAAAGTTTTAATAGATAAAGGTTTAGTGAAAAGTGAGTTAAATGCACAAGATAAACGCGCAGCATTACTTGTGCTGAGCCAAGTAGGGCAAAACTTATATGAAAATATAGCGCCCGATGCACTAAATTGGGAAAAACAGTTACTGAGCACTTTAACCAACGAAGAATACGAAGTGCTAGTGAGTATTTTTGAAAAGTTAAATAACAAATTAAAGGCATAAAAAAGCCCACCAAAGTGGGCTTTTAAAAGATGTTTTAGGTTACAGTTCTAAATTAGAAAGTGTAACGAACACCTACACGCATTTGCCATACAGATGCATCAGTTTGTACTGATGTATTTGCATTATTTCCGTTAAAGCCTGAGTAAACGTAACGGCCTTGATCATCAAGTGATGTTTTGATCATGCTAGCGCCTACGAAAGGACCTTTCTTAAGTACGCCCCAATCATCGTTTAACAGGTTAGTAAGGTTATCAATTACGAAGAACGCTTCACCTTTGTGACCTTCCATAAAACCAGGAAGCTCTTGTGTCATTTTAAAGTTAAACTTAACAAACCAATCAGAGTTTTCTGCGTTACGGCTAGTCGTTTGACCACGTTCTAAACCATTTGATGCAATAAATTCATTGAATTCATTGATATCAGCAGCACTCATGTCGTAAACAACGTTAGGATCGTTTTCAAGTGGAACATACAATAGTTGGCGGTTGCCATTCCAGTTGTTGTCACCGAAGGTACCATCACTGCCATCGAATGTGTAGCTGTAAGGTAGGCCTTTATATGCTTCACCGAATAGATTAAAGCGAGTAGCAAACCCATCAACAAACTCATGGCTATAACCAAGAGTCATAGTAAAACGATGTGGAATTTCGTAATCAGATGAAGCAACACCTGGGTTACCTGGATCAGTTAGTGCAATGTTACCGTAGTTTGAACCAGCTACAGAGCTTGTCATTGGGTTAACATCATCAGAATCTGTGTAGGCATAACCAAAGTTAACGCTTACACCATTATCAAACATCTTGCTAACCGCTAATGAGATAACAGATGAATCACCGCTATCACCACTTACATTTGTTAGTAAGTATTCGTTAGAACGACCTTCAATTGATTCGTAAATAGGGCGGCCGTCAAACGTAGTTGTACCTGTATCTTGAAGTGCGATGTCACGCATTAACGCAGCATCTTTTTTCTTCGAGTATAAGTAATCAAGAGAGATTACATATTCATTTTCTGTTGTGTACGTTGCACCAAGTGAGTATTTCCACTCTGATGGGATTTCAAAGTCTGGGTCAACAGCGTTTGCTTGTGAATCGCCTGAGCCGATTACAGTGTCAGCTACTGCATCAAATTGAGACTGAGGAACTTCAAATCCTGGAGTACCATTATTTACATTAGGTGTTGCGAACAAGTCGATAGAACCAAACTGGTTTGCACTAATGTTAGTAATGCCGTCGTTTGAGTAAGAGTTAGATAGCCAAACGTTAGGGTTACCGCCTGAGAACAAGCCAACACCTGCACGTACTTCAAGTGCATCTGTCGCGTACCATTGGAAGCCTACACGAGGTTGAATTAAATCAATACCATCAAATGTACTTTGGTTACTGTAGCCATAGCGATCAGTAAAGTTTTGATTTAAGTTAGGTACATCATCACTGGTGTATTTATCGTAACGTAAACCAAACGTAATATTTGCGTCTAAGTCAGTAAACGAATACTCGTCTTGCACGTAAAATGTATGCTGAGCGTACGAAAAACTCGCAGCAGCATCGTTTGGATCATTTGTAGCAGCAGCATTGTTGTAGTAAACAGCACTTGCAATACCATTTTCAAAATCATCAACATTGTTGAAACGGTATTCACCTTCAGTATGCTGAACGAATAAGTTAAATACATCTAACTCTTCAAACTCGTAACCAGCAGTAATTGTGTGCTGATCAAGGTAGTAAGTACCTGCAACTTTAAATGTAGTTGTATCGTAGTCTAAGTCATTAGATTGACGTGAGTCATCTGGACCAATATAAACTGTACCACCATCTTCGGTACGAATTTGCATTTCACCAAAGCTGCTTGCTGCATCTAGTGATTGTACTGTTGCATCTAGCTCAGACTTACCAATACGAACTTCAGTAGAGAAGTCATCTGACCAATCAGAGTAAACAGATGCAATGATTGAAGTGAATTCTGCACTTTGGTCATAAAAGTGATTAGATAGTGATACACGGCTAGAGCCAGTATCTGACTGTGAAACAGTATTACCATCGTTGTAGTTATAGATTAAGTTTGCACGATGATCTTCGTTGATGTTCCAATCTAGTTTAACTAAGATTTTTTCATCTTCAACAGGCATACTTGAAGGCATTCCGCCTACATCGTAACCATATACAGTTTGAGCAACGCTTGTGATACGCGAGATATCATCAGCAGTTACACTGCCGCTGCTTAAACCATCGTAGTTAAACTGTTGAACACCTTCAAGTTTTTCATATGAAGTAAATAAAAATAGTTTATCTTCAATTAGTGGAAGACCTACGTTGAAGCCGTAACGTTTTTCGGTGTAATTACCGTTATCAACGTCATCACCTTCAATTTTATCACCCTTGAAAGAGTCACTAGTGTAATCGTAGAAAACAGCGCCATGAACATCATTGCCACCAGATTTGGTTACTGCGTTGATGTTACACGATGTAAAACCACCGTATTGAACGTCAAACGGTGCAAGTTCAGCTGAAACTTGTTCAATTGAATCAAAAGAGAAAGGGGCGCGAATAGTAGGGTAACCATTTGAGCTTAAGCCGAAGTTATCGTTCATACGAACGCCGTCTAGCGTTAAACTGTTGTAGCGAGGGTTACCACCACCACAGTTAATTGAACCACGGCTGTCATCAATTGTGATACGCGGGTCGATACGAATAATGTCTTTTAAATCACGGTTAATAGCTGGCGTATTTTCAAGATCAGTTAGCGTAAATGTAGACGCCGGACCAGTACCACCAGACATAGAGCTAATTGGCGCGCCAGAAACTACAATTTGTTCCATGCTTGATTGTGACTCAAGAGAAACGTTTACTGGGTAATCGTTACCAATATTAAGAATAATGTTATTGAATTCTTGGTCTGCATATACATCTGAATCAACAACCACTTTATAAGGACCGCCAACTCGCAGGCCTTTAGCTGTGAAATAACCAGCGTCATTTACTTCAGTTGTTTTTACTGATCCAGAAGGCACGTGTAAAATTGTTACTTTAGTGCCGGCTGCTGGGTTGCCGTTAGGCCCCATTACTTGACCTTTAATTGCTGAGGTCGTTTCGTTAGCCATTGCAGCGCCACTTACACCAACACATGCTGCAATAGCAAGTGAAAGAGCTGTTTTGCGTAATTGAGTTTTCATTTAATTTTCCCGTGTAGTTATTAATTAAATTTTTATATTTTTATTTTAAAATTTTGCAAAATAAACAGTTGAAGTTCATTTATTCAAAATCCGTTACTAGTGTACCTTATTTATTCGTTACAAATAAAATACAACTGCAATATATTTTTAATAAATAGTACTATTTTTGTCTATTTGAGTGTTTTTTCGAGCAATAACTCTATATCGGGGTATATATTACGTGGGCTTTATGACAAACATGTGAAATTGGGGTGTGAAAAACAAAAAACCCATTACAATTTTGCAATGGGTTTTGTTAACAAATAACTTAATGTGTTATTACTTACCTATTAAGACTTAAAACTTGTAGCTAATACCAACTTTAGCCTGCCAAGCTGATGACGATGAACTGATTTGCGAGTAATTACGCACATCCGCACCGCCAAAACTGTTGTCTATTTTATATCTACCTTGATCATCAAGACCACCAAAGTCATAAATAGTTTGGTTAGAGTAACCTAAGCGTTTTTCTACACCCCAATCGCTGTTTAGAAGGTTTGCGAAATTATCAATCATTAGATAAACCTCACCAGTGTGACCTTCAGCAAAGCCAGGTATTTCTTGCTTAATGCTAACGTCCATTGTAGTAACCCAAGGTTGCGTTGCTGTATTTTTACCTAAGATCCCACCACGTTGAGATATACCAGCACGCTCTAATAACGGTTCTAACTCAGCCCAAGTCATTTTAGAATCAGCCCAATTTACATTCGGATCATCAGCACCTGTAGGGATATAAGGTAAGTAAGCACCATTAGTGAATAAAGAGCTAGTATCACCTAAGTCTTCATCTTTATACATATTCATTGTGTAACTAAATGGGCGACCTGAACGACGTTCAAAATAAACATTGAACTTGGTTGCATATCCTTCAAAAAATTCAGTGTTATACGCTAAGTTAATTTTAAAGCTGTGCTCAACTTCGTAAAAGCCACGTGCTGCAATATCTTCATTACGATTTACTGTAATATTGTGCTTATAGTTACCTTCTGCCTGAGAAGCTGAACCTGCTGATGATTCTGTAACATCTTGGTGAGCATAGCTTGCCGATACAAACAGGCCATTGTCCCATTGTTTAGCAATACCCGTTGAAATAATAATTGAACGACCATCATCCGATGAATTAGTCATTTCTATGTCAACATTATCGCCACTGTAAATACTTTGATTGATAACACGTTCGCCGTCCGCAGCTAAGCCTACTGGGTTAATAGACGAATTATGCCATACCGCTTCATTCTCTTTTTTATGGTAAGCAATTTCTGCTTGCCATTTAAAGCCATCACCTAATAGTTCAGAATCAAACTCATATTCAAAACCTATTTGAGTACGAATGCTTGAAGGCAATTTAAAATCAGGGTCGATATACGCAACGCTACCAGCACCTTGCTCTAATGTATTTTTTATTTCATCAGGAACCTGAGTAATATCAGCTGTGTTATTTGCATAGTAATCATTAATTACATCGTTTTGTGCTGATACTAAAGTAATGCCATCACTTTGGAATGAATTGTTATACCAAACATTTGGAATGCCGCCTTGGAAACGACCAATACCACCATTAATAGTAAGCGCTTCTGTTACGTAGTACTTAAAGCCAACACGAGGAAGTATAATGTCTAGGCCATCAAGATTTTCTTGGTTAGTAAAGCCATACGTATTAGCAAAGTTTTCATTTAGAGTTGGTTTATCATCAGATGACAAACGCTCATAACGAACACCTGCTGTAACTTCTAAATCATCACCTACATAAAAAGTATCTTCTATGTAAAGCGCTAGCTGGTTACGTCTTACATCATATGCTGTATCAGCTGAATCATTAGTGTAAGCATTTTGATAAGAAAAATCATAAGAACCAATTTTACGGTTTTCAAAATTTTCTAAGCTATCAAATTTCCACGTTCCAAGAGAGTTTTGAGCAAACAAGTTATATAAACGAAGTGACTCGTACTGAGCTCCAAAGTTTATTTCATGCTCATCCATTAAATACGTAGCGTCTAACGTAAAAGTTAGGTTTTGTGTTTCTGAACGGTTTGCATGGCGGTATTGATCTGTACCAAAGTTGTAAGAAGGACCATTTCGACCGTCTTCCTCAACAGTAATGCTTCCTAAGTTAGAGCGAGTTGCGCTATCAGAGGTAACATCTTTATACGACACACCAATTTCTGTTGAAAAGTTTTCAGTCCAATCAGAGTAAAGCTTAGATGAAAAGTTATTAAACTTAGTTACGTATGCATAAGTACTTGAAACTAAGGCTATATTATCACCGCCTGTGCTAGAATTACGCTCATCTTGGTCGTCTTGCCATTGATAAGTGAAATCTAAACGATGGTCATCACTTGCGTTCCAGCTTAATTTAACAAGCAAGTTTTTGTTTGTATCTTCTGGCGCACCGGCTAATGAATCAGTTAAGCCATATTCATTATTTAAGATAGAAATGAAACGATTATAGTTAGCTTCAGAAGTATTAAATTCATTTGAAGCACCAGAACCGTCAAAGCCGTAATCTAGATCTAATTCACTTGACCATTCTGCATAGTTAACGAAATAAAACAGTTCGTCTTTAACAATTGCGCCACCAACGTTAAAACCAAATCTTTCTTCAGTTTTAATCGGCTCTACTTTATTTGTAGAATAAGTTTTATGACCTAGCTCATCAAGATCGTCTTCTTGTACAATATTATCAACATCGCCAGCTATCTCAGGAGTCGATATTTCATAAAAGCCAGAGAATTTAAACTCATTCGTACCAGACTTTGTTACTGCGTTAATAGTACCGCCACCAAAGTTACCTTTAGAAGCTGAGAAAGGAGATACATCAACAGAAACTTGTTCAATAGCGTCAAGTGCTACAGGAGGCTGAGAAGTAGGGTAGCCACCAAAGTTCAAGCCAAAGTCATCATTTTGACCAATACCGTCAACTGTTAAACCGTTGGTACGAGGGTTACTACCTGCAAACGTTAGCTCACCATTACCATTAATACTGGCAAGTGGGTTTAAGCGCGCAATATCTTTAATGTCGCGATTAAAGCTTGGCATATTTTCAATAGTGTCAGAGCCAAATGTACTGCTAGAGCCACCTGATTGTTGAACAATCTTATAACCAGACACTTCAATCTTTTCGATGTTTAGCGGAGCAAGCTGCGAGCTTAAACGGTAAGTTTCACCAAGGTTCAAGTAGATATTTTCAACAGTGGTATCGTTAAACGTATCAGAATCAATGATAACCATGTAAGGACCACCTACACGTAAACCATTAGCGATAAACGTACCACTTTCGTTTGTAGTTAGTTCGCTAATAGTTCCCGTTGGTTGGTGAATTACTTTGATTTTAACGTTTGCAGCACTGCCACCTGAAGGCGTTGTAATTTTACCACGCATTGCAGATGAAGTATCAGCAGCCATTGCGCTTGTAGAAACACCTAGAGCTAAAATTACCGCTCCAGTTAATTTCGAAAGGCGAAGCTTAGTCATAATGTTGATTTCCCGTGTGTAGGTTATATAAATTTAATACAGTTTATTTGTCAGTCGTCATTTTCAGTGCCGTTTCTAACTCTTTTGCAGAAGGGTCAAATAAGGCATTTAGTAATCCAGCTAATCGAATACCCGCTTGTTGTAAGCGTGTCTTTATAATTGGAGTATTGTTATATATGTAGCTATAACCAATTTCGTTGTTGGTATATTTATAAATTTTTGTGGCTAAATTATGAGATTCTTCAACCCATGTCATAGGTGAGCTTTGTAAATACTCAGCAATTAACTCGCTGTTATTTGTATCAATAAATTGTGCGTACTCAGTAAACGATAAATTCTCGTTCTCAACTAACTTTGTATCCCAAAGGCTGTGAAGATTTGTTTCTTCGTTAAAAAATGAAACCTTAATACGGTTGCCACCTCTATCTTCACTTCGACCAGCATGAAATGGTTGGTGACTATCGCCCACCAAATGTACTAAAAAACGTAAACTGAACTGTTTAGCATCTAAGGTGCTATTTTTATCAGTGAGCGTTTGCATTGAATAGTGAATGCCTTCTAGGATATTACTTACAGATTCTTTGTTTTTAGTGTGATCGTGATTGAAGCTGAAAGATTTTCCTGGTGCTGCATTAATATAATGCCAACGAGATGATTGCTTTTGCCAAAACTCGCCAGGGGCAGAGCGCATTTCATCAGGCCACGTTGATATTTGTGCAAGTGATTCACCATCAAGGTAGGGTTGTATTGCCGCTTTAGTTGTTTCGCTTATATGAGATTCTGCAATCTTACCTACAATGCGGTGGCCATTTTGACCCCAAGCATGTGAGTCAGTGCTTGTAAATATTGCACTAATCAAAAGCGCAGAAGATATCGAGTACTTTATATTGCTATGCATTAGAACTTCCTTAATGAATATTTCATGGCGTTGCTACAGGCTAATGCGGTCAATTGTCCTTACTTTTGGTGTTGATAGGAAGGACTCATTAAAATTCATAGTTTCTTATTCACATTACTTTTAAATCAATGGTTTATGTTTAACAGGTAAAATTACTTGTTGTAATAAGTAAGCGAAATTGTTCAAATGCACTATATAGTCTATTTTTGAGTGGCATTGCTTTGAATTTTAAAAATATCGTGTTGCACAAAATGTTAATTGTTACATTTTTGTTTCTATTGTTGGTCGTTACGTGGGTTTGCGGTCAAGTTAGTGTATACAATGATGAATTACACTTTCCAGTTATGATCGAAACCTCAACAGAGTGTCAAACAACTGCAACAAGTAACAAAGGCCAATTAATTGTTTTTACGCAATCAAAAAAAATAGCTAAGTTATTAACACAAAAGTTATGCTCTGATAACGTGGTGGCTAAGCAATATGGCTCTGTAAAAGGGTATTGGGGGTATAGAACGGCAGACAGCTTTGAGTTTGTGGGTAAAGGAATTGCTGACTTAATTTTGGCTAAAAACAATATTATGGCAGCCTTTAAAGCAGAGTCGACATATAACTACCAACCCGTTGTTGGTTTTTCTGACTACACGGCTTTTTTTATATCTTCTAAAGAAAAACCTCGAGTCACTAAACAATACTTTTTAGATAAGCGCATAGGTTTGCTTGATTATCCGACCAGCCGATCAGGGCATATTTTACCAAAGCAAACGTTTAAAGAGTTGGATATTAATTTAGCCAATTTGAAAATCACTTATGCTAGCTCTCATAACGAATTACGTGATTTACTCGCTAATGGAAAAGTAGATATTATTGCTTCGTTTTGGAAAGAGAGCGACGAAAAACGTTTTTCAAAAAACTATATTACGCCATTGAGTAATAATATTTCTGGAACAAGATGGTATTTAAAAATGCAGCAAAACAACACTGATTTATTATGCGCAGTGCAGGAAAATTTGCTTGATATGTCTAAAGATCAAAGTTTGCATTACTATCAAAACGTCCAGCCATTTTGGCGCTGTGGCGCCAGCTTAGTAGGCTTAAAAGAGGAGGCTGGTGATGAGTAAGTATAAGCAATTACTTGTTATTATAAGTTTGTTTTTTATTTTGTCGTCTGTCTTTTATATTTCTGTAACTCAAAAAAGCCAGCAAGTAGCTAAACAAAAAATTACGCAGATAGAAAGGCAAATAGCACTCGACTTACCATTACTCGATTTATCGAATGAGCTGCTAAAGCATTCAGGTAATAAAGATGCAGTTAACAGCTACATTAAAACTTTAAACAGCTACATTAATTCGAACGAGCTCAAAGTTGTTGCTATTGCACCAAAAAACGAGATGGTAACACCTGTAAACTCACACCAAATAATACGTAGTTTGAGCACTAGTAATGGGTTTGTATTAGTTGTATTTAACGTCCAACAAACCCACTTTGCATTGAGTCATTTTATTTACTATTTTATATTTTTAGTGTTAAGTGTGTTGATTAGTTTTTGGGTGAAATTTGCGTTTATTAAACAGAGCAATAAGCAGTTTAATAATGCACAGCATCAATCAATTGCAGAGCCTACGCCGTTGATACTTATTGTTGACCTTAATGATAAAACATTATCAAGTAGTTGTAATACAGAACAAAAAATGTGTTTAGCCAATAAGCCATTGTGCTTTTATTTAGCACTTGTAGAGTATTGTACAAATAACGATGATGTAGCGCTTAGTCATAATAAAGATGTGCCAGAGGAGCTGCTAGAGCTTGCTAACAAGTATTTTTATAGGTTGGTCGAACTCGGCCATACAGTTAGAAAAAGGCCTAACTTTAATAATAGCCTAGAAAAAACCCTGAGCGAAGTACGTGCTGCATTAGATGAAGTACTCAGCGAGTATCCCGAAGAAAAAGAGTTATATTATCCACCTAAAGCATACGGGGAGGGTTCTCGCTCTCGTCTGCATAGTTACGGGCTGACAAATATTAGAAAAGGCAATATTGAAATAATAGGAAAGTAACACAGTTACTTTCCTATTATTATCTTCATTTATTTAGGGGTAAATTCAGCCGCTTTAAGAGGGCTGTTTTTTGATATAAAGTCTTGAAGTGCTTGGGCATCTGTTTCGTCTGTACTAACAAAGCCTTTTTTATTTGTAAGCGTAGGATAACCATCACCGCCTGATGCGTTATAGCTATTTAAGCTCATACGGTAAGTTTTATTTTTGTTCAAAGGTTGGCCGTTAATAACAACATTAACTAACTGATTATTTTTACGCTCAAACGATAGTTTATGGTATTGCAAATAAGCGCCAGCATCCGGTGGGAAGCTCGTTACTGTATTTAAATAGTCCCATAAATCACTGCCTTGCCAATCCATGTAAGTAATACGATTTTTAAAAGGATGTACTTTTAAAATATCTTTATAGCTCACTTCACCAGCCTCTATTGAGCTGCGAATACCACCACCACTTATTAGTCCAAAGTCTGCACCCACTACATCCATTTGAGCTTGAATAATTACGCGTGCAAGATTTGTTTGTTGGTAGCGAACTTTGTTTCTGTCACCTTCTAAGCGAGCATCTACTTCACCAATGGTACCTTCAATTTGTTTAGCGCCTTTAGCTTGGTATACCGCTAAATAAGATTCAAGTTTTGAGTCTGGTTTAATGTACTCGTTTGCTAATACTTCTTTAGTTGAGCCATCAGCTTGTACTTTATCTACATACAAATTAACTGGCATCAGTTTGTAGTCTAGTAACGTTAATTTTCCGTTTTCAAGCTTAAACTCAGCTTTACCAACATACTTACCCCATTCATGGGCTTGCATAATGTAAGTACCGTTTTGTTGGTCTGGTTTACAGGCAAGACCTGGTTTAAAGCTATCGTCATTTACATTTGTATCGCTCATGCATACAGGTTCTTGAGAGTGGCCACCAATTATCATATCAAGGGTGTTTGCAGGAAGTGAGCGAGCGAGTGTTACATCACCGGGTGCGTTAATACCAAAGCTAGCATCAACATAATGACCCATATGAGTCAGGGCGATTGTAATGTCAGGGTTATACTTAGCTTTTATTTCTTTAGCTAGTTTTGCTGTAACGTCAACAGGGTCTTTAAACTCTAAGTGCCCAATATACTGAGGATTACCAATTTTAGCTGTGTCGGTTGTTGTTAAACCAATAACAGCAATAGTTAATCCATTCTTTTTGAATATTTTATAGCTATCAAACGCGTGTTCGCCTGATTCCTTTTCAAATATATTGGCTGATAGAAAAGGAAAGTTCACCCATTTTTGCTGTTGCTTCAATACATCAATAGGGTTGTCGAATTCGTGATTACCCAATGCCATTGCATCGTAACCAATCAGCGACATACCTTTAAAGTCAGGCTCTGCTTTTTGTAAGTCTGACTCAGGAATACCTGTATTTATATCACCACCAGAGAGTAGTAATACTGCATGACCTTGCTTTTGAGCTTTATTGCGTAAAGAGTCAATTAACGTTTTGCGAGCGGCCATACCGTATTCGCCTTTTTCGTTTTGCCAAAAACGCCCGTGGTTATCATTAGTATGAAGAACAGTTAAATATTTAGTCGGGGTAGCGCTAAACACGGATTCAGGAGCAGGAGATGTGCATCCGAGTACACTAAAAATAACCGAAAATAAAATAATTATACGCATAAAATACCTATGGATTAAGGTCTACTTAATTTATCAGGCAGCTAGTTTAAACTAGTTCCATGCTAAAAAAACGTACTTATTTACATTTTATTTGGAAGGGGCTGTTAATTGGTTTGTGGCAGCACGTTCACGACGCTTCAACTCCGTATTCGCATACTCTCGCTTGTGGTGATTAGTACCTATCATCCAGGTTAAAAAGCTTGCTGGCAGTTTTGTATAGGGTTCGCCTTTGTGTAAACCAAAGTCGCAAATTGCATGTTTAGTGTGTGACATTATAAGATCCTGTTGTTTTGTGTTTTTTAAAGGTAACAAAAAGTAGCCATACTCTTAAGATGATTTAATTTTAAATAATTAGATTTATATAGCTAAAAAGAATATAAGTAATGGTATATGTAATTAATTTGTTATCAACACGGTCTAATTTGTATCAACTCGCACTTTAGAATCGATTTTAATCGCCTATGGCATTAATGTGTTAACGCATTAACAATTATCTAAAAATATAACAACAGGAATACAACATGAAAAAACTTTTACTTGGCTCAGTACTCGCCGCAGCAAGCTTTACAAGTGCTGCCACTATTGTCGAAATGAACACGAGCCAAGGTGTCATAGAAATTAACTTGTTTGATCAACAAACACCTAAAACAGTTGCAAATTTTTTAAGTTACGTTCAAGACGATTCATATAACGAAACAGTAATTCACCGCTCTGTTAGTAACTTTGTTATTCAAGGGGGAGGATTTACATTTTCTGACTCGCTAGATGCGATTACCACAAAGCCTGCTGTAGAAAATGAGCCTGTTTTTTCTAATGTTAAGGGCACCATTGCGATGGCTAAACTATCGGGTGATGCTAATAGCGCAACAAGCCAGTGGTTTTTTAATATTACAGACAATAGTGCAGCACTTGATACGCAAAACGGTGGCTTTACTGTGTTTGGACAAATTACTGCAGCAAGCCAATCAACGTTAGATAAAATTGCAGCTTTAGTACACTGTGGTGAAACACCCGTTGTTGGTATTACTGCTGAACAATGTGCAAGCACTGATGTAACAATTAGCAGTGCTAATTTAGTGACTATTCAAAACGTGGCGGTAATGGATGATGATCCTAATTCAGCCGCAGGTCTTACTGTTACTGAAAATACGCTAATTGATTCTGACACATCAACAGATTCAGGTAGCAGTTCTGGCGGCGGATTAATTTGGCTTTTAGGTGCTTTTTTACTTGCGGTTCCTCGTTTAAAACGTGCTAAATAATTAAAATTAACGGTAATGTGGATGGCGTAAACCAGCCGCCCACATTATTATTAAACTTTGCTGTTTAAAGTAATACTCGCCAAACCATCGCAAGCCAAATTGAAAACACACAAGCACAACCTAGTAAAAACACTTTAAAACGTGCGCGTACGTTATTTTCACCTAAATGAATAACACTATGCACAATACGTGTTGCTACAAATAAACAGGCCAGTATAGCCACAAGTGTACTGGCGCTATTTAGCTGTAGTGCAAGTAAACACCCCGCGTAAAAAAGCACAGGTATTTCAAACTGATTTGAAAAGTTTCTATCTGCAACCCTAATAGTGTCGCCAGCCTTATCTAATTGCATTGTTTTAAAATCGCTTAAATCTAATTGTTTGTTTTTAGCTGCTGCAAAGCGCCTTTTACCCATAATGAGCATGACAACCAGTGAAAGCGTAACTTGTGCAAACATGGCAAGTATGATGATTTTTTCCATTGTTTTTCCTTATTATTATTTAGAATTTGCGTATTTTTTGATATTGAATGATTTTTAATCTCGAAGGTTGGCAGACTCGCAACTAATAACCGATTATGAAGACATTTTTCACAATGTGTTACACAAAATAGCGTTATTTTGTAGAAAGTTATTAATTGAAAATGTTAGTTTAGCTTAACTATATTGCTTTGAATTGGCGCACGCTATTTTGCGCAATACTTTTTAATGGAAAACAAAAATGAAAAAGATTATTGGTTTTAGTGCTATCGCACTTGCAGTTTTAAGTGGTTGTTCAAATACAGCTTCGGTTTCTGTGGCGCCTCCGGCCTCTTTATTATCAGACACGTTAGTTGTAAGCCCTAACGATAACCGCGAATATAAAACACTTAAATTAGCAAACGACATTGAAGTTATTTTAGTGTCTGATCCGAGCGCGGAAAAATCGGCAGCGGCACTAAGTGTAGGTGTAGGTTTACTACACGACCCGATGTCGCAACAGGGTATGGCGCATTATTTAGAACACATGCTGTTTTTAGGCACTGATCGTTACCCAGATACAAAAGGGTATTCTGATTTTATGACCAAAAATGGTGGCGCGCACAATGCATATACTTGGCTCGATATTACTAATTACATGTTTAAAATTAATAACGACGCGTTTGATGAAGGGCTAGACCGTTTTGCCGACTTTTTTAAAGCACCTAAATTATACCCTGAATACACAGACAAAGAAAAAAATGCAGTAAACGCAGAGTGGTCAATGCGTCGCGAAATGGACTTTTTTGGTCAATTTAAACTAGCGCGTAAAATGATGGGCGATCACCCAGCTAATCGCTTTTTAATTGGTAATCTAGAAACACTTGGTGATAAAGAAAACAGTTCGCTTCATAAAGAAACGGTTGATTTTTATAATAAATATTATTCTTCAAATGTCATGAAAGTAGCGCTTATTTCTAATTTATCTATTGCTGAAATGGAGCAAAAAGCACAAAAATACTTTGCTGATATAAAAAATAAAAACATCGAAAAACCAACAGTAACTGCAAAACTTGATTTTGATAACGCTGGCGGAAAACGCGTGTTTTATGCACCAAATGAAGATGTAAAACAGCTACAACTTGATTTCACCATTGCTAATAATAATAGCGAATTTGCCCTTAAACCAAACCGATTTGTAGCGTATTTACTAAGTAATGAAATGCCGGGCAGCCCAGCGCAATTGCTTCGTGACAAAGGGTGGGTATCTCAGTTGTCAGCTTCAGCTGCACCAAATCAATATGGTAACTACGGGTCATTAAACGTAAACGCAGAGCTTACAGATGAAGGCATGAAAAATCGTGACGAAATAGTTGCGACTATTATGCAGTACATCGATTTAATTAAAAAAGAGGGCGTTGATAGCAAGTACTTCAACGAAATTCGTACATCACTAAATAACCAATTTAAGTTTTTAGAAAAAGGTGATGAATTTAATTATGTAAGCTCACTTACACAAAGCATGCAAGATTACCCGTTAAATCACGCCATTAATGCACCTTATTATTATGCAAAGTTTGATGCTAATGCGGTAAATAAAGTACTTGAGCAGTTAAATGCCGATACTCTTCGTATTTGGTATGTATCGCAGCAAGAAGAGACAGACTCACAACTACACTTTTACGACGGTAAATACCGCATCAGTGACATTAGCGAACAAGAGATTGCAAGCTGGAAAAAACCAAGCGAATTTAAGTTAGCACTACCGACGGTAAACAATTTATTGCCTGAAAATTTTGCAATAAAAACTCAAGCATTTAAAGAGCAAAAACACCCAGAACTTGCTTACGATAAAAATGGTGTAAAAGTATGGCGCCAAGCAAGTCAAAAATTTGCAGAGCAGCCAAAAGGGCTTGTCGAAGTTTATATAAATACTCAACCAGGTTTGAACGATATTAAAGCAGAAGTACTTTATTCTGTTTGGGCTGATTTATACAATATTCAACAAAGTCAGTTAAGTACCGAAGCAGCAATCGCTGGTATGAGTGTAAGCCTTGCGCCGAGTAATGGCCTTGTTTTATCTATGAGTGGTTTTACAGATAAACAAGATGTATTGCTTAAACAAGCTTTAACCGGATTAAAAGCCGATGAAACAGCACAAGCATTTAGCCAAGCAGTTGATCGCTTTAAACGTAATTTACTAAACCAACAAAAACAGTTTCCGTATGCACAAGCATTTGGCGAGTATTCAAAACTAACGCGTACAGGTGGTTTTGATACAGACGCGCTTATTAAAGCCGCTGACTCAGTGAGTGTTGCCGACTTAGCACAATTAAAAACAGCTACGTTTGCACAAAACGATTTACGCGTATTTAGTTACGGTAACTACAATCAGCAAGATATAGACGCGATTGCAGACGAATTAAGTGCAACGCTACCAAGCAACCATAAACGCAGTGAATTTGCGCGCAGCAAAGCGTGGTTGCCTCAACTGGGCGAAACGCTGGTACTGCAAAAAGATATAGATGTAGCTGATGTAGCGGTGGTTGATATGACCGTTCACCCTGTTGCGGGTTACAAACAAAAAGCAGAAGCGGCTGTATTACAAAGCCACTTTAGAACAGTTGCGTTTGATAAAATGCGTACTGAGGAGCAACTTGCATACGCAGTAGGTGCATTAGCTCGCCCAATCGAGGATTACTCAGCAATTGGTTTGTATATTCAAACACCGGTTAAAGGTCCTAAAGAAATACAAGCTCGTTTTGATAAGTTTAAAAAAGAATACGCAGTTGAACTTGATAACATGAGCGAAGAGACTTTTGAGCAGCTTAAAAATTCAACCCTAGTATCGCTTAAAGAGCAGCCTAAAAACTTAAGTGACGAAATGAGCCCACTTATAAACGATTGGTACCGTGAAAATTTTACCTTTGATTCTAAGCAAAAGCTGATTGATGAAGTTGAAAAAGTAACGCTTGCAGATATAAAAGACTACTACAAGCAAACAATGCTTAATCCTAATGCGGCACGTTTAAATGTGCAATTACGCGGGACTAAGTTTATAGAAAGTGACTTTGCCGATTTACCAAATCAAACTAAAATCACAACGCTTGATGCCTATTACAATGGTATTAAACTACAAAAATAAGCTTTATTTATACAGCTAAAAATAAACCCCAATGTATTGCTACATTGGGGTTTTTATTTAAGCAAATTTAAGCCATTATTAAAAAGCCTATAACAGCTAATGCCGCAGCAATTAGCGTGTAAGGCAATTGTGTAACGGCATGGCTCATTAAATTACAACCAGAGCCTTGCGCTGCGAGTACGGTTGAATCTGAGTAAAAACACGCTTGGCTACCAAAAGAAGAAGCCGATAATAGCGCACCAATGACCAGTGGTATGTTTGCATCAACCGCATTTGCCAGTGGCATAACAATCGGAATTGATACAGCAAAAATACCCCAGCTAGACCCTGTTGCAAACGCTAAAATAGCCATTGAAATAAATACCACGGCTGGTAAATATGCAGCAGTCATATAAGGGCTTAAGCTGCCAATAACAAACTGAGGTAAACCAATTAAGTCGCATACATCTTTGAATATAAACGCCGCTATAACAGTACCAATAGCGGGGATCATACTTTTAAAGCCATCAAGCATGCGCTCAATCATTTCACTTACGCTCATTAATTTTTGTAGCGCATAAAACGGGAGAGTGACCGCCATTGTTGCTAGTAAGCCTTTGTATACGTCTATTTCAAAGTAAACAGTAAATGCAACCAGTAAAATAATCGGCACCAAAAAGTTACGTAATTTACCTTTAGGATCAGCATCTTCAAAGTTTTCTTCAGCTGCTTTTACTGCATATTCATCCGCTGTTTGAACATTATTGTATTGAGCAGGGTCGACTTGAGCTTGCTCAATTTGTGCCATTTGTTCTGCTTTTTTCATTGGACCAATCGCAGGAATAATACCCAGCACAACAAGTAAAACAACAAGCACTGCAAACCACGCATAAAACATATACGGTATGGCTTGGATATAAACTGCAATCCCTTTGCCTTCTTCAGCAATACCGTTATCTACGAGTAAGCCACCAAAAAAAACCGCCCAGGTAGATAAAGGGACAAGTACACAAATTGGTGCCGCAGTTGAGTCAACAACGTAAGCAAGCATCTCACGGCTAACTTTAAATTTATCGGTAATGCGTTTCATGGTTTCACCCACAGTAAGCGCATTTAAGTAGTCATCAATAAAAATAACCACACCTAAACAAAAGGTCATGAACAACGATGAACGCTTACCTTTGGTGTACTTAAGAGCTAGCTTGCCAAAAGCTGATGCGCCACCTGTGCGTACTAACAGTGCGATTAAAGCGCCAAAACCACCACATACAAGTATTAGCCAGCCGATGGTTTCGTCTGTCATTACTTTTAGCGATGTACTCGCAAAGTTAGTAAGTACCTGTGCAGGATCGGCTATAACTAAACCAACTAAAGCACCAATAAGTAAAGATAAAATAGGGCGGCGTAATACAACAGCCAATACAACCACCACTAACGGTGGTAGTAAACTCAACGCAGAAGGTTCAAGCATTTAAGTATTCACAAAATTAAAAGCATGTATAAAAATTACAATAGTATTAATTTTTAAACTGCTTATACAAAAACAAAGAAGATGATAAGTTTGTTGTAAAATCACCTTCCAAGTCACTGCTTTTGTACGCGAGGGAGGGACACATAAACAGTTATGTTAAATAGCGGCTTAAGTGAAACGCGTTGGCTTTGGCGCCAGACGGTGCAAGGAGTGCAAACCGCTATTGTTGTGCCTGTAAAAACATCGGCGCAAAAATAATCCGCTTTTTAATTTCAGTCAACAAAAAGTTACATGCAAAACAAAGTTTTTTAGAGGAGCTTACATTGAACGCTGTATTTAAAACAAATCGACTGTTGTTGCGCCATGCAAATGAGTTTGATGCAGCTGTTTTACTTAAGCTAGTTAATCAGGCGAGTTTCATAGAGCATATTGGTGATAAAGCAATCTATACCCTTGATGATGCCAAGTCGTATATTATAGGGCCTGTTTATCTTTCGAGGTTAAATTTGCAGCAGTATGTTTGGTATTTAGGCAAGGCAGAGCCTATGTAGTGTGGTTATTCCCCATAAATAGGCGATAACACAGCATAAATGCCAAACATGCGCTGCCCGAAGGGTTCTACCTAGGGGCAATTAACTCTTTGTTGCTCGGTTTTTACTTAGCCCACTAGGTTACAAACCTCACGCCGCGATTAAATCGCCCCTAGATTGAACAAATTTTAATCCTGAAAGGTCAACAGGCCCTAGTCATTTATTGCTTCTCATAAATACCAAGGCTTTGGGCCTTACGTTATTACTTTGCATAATGCTGAAGTGGTTGGCGTTGTTGGGTTTTATAAGCGAGCAGCGTTACAACAACCTGATTTAGGTTTTGCTCTTGTAAGTGGTTTTGAAAAAAAAGGCTATGTTTTTGAAGCGGCCAGCGCACTTTTGCGCCATAAGCATGAATTTGGAATTACAAAACTGTGTGCAATAACATCACCAGATAATAGGGCATCGCAGAATGTGTTGTTAAATTGGGCTTTAAAATAGAGGGCAAGGCGGTTATCAATAATGATAAAACCGCCGTAATTATATTTTCACTTAATGATTAAAGTCTTGCTTGTTCTATTTGTTTTGCAACATTTAGGTTTATATTTAGCCATATTGCTTCAAGTGTCGAAACCAGGCCGTCGTATCCATCATCATCAATAGGGACCAATTGCGAAAAGTTATGAATACTTATAAGGCGTCGGCCTGTTTCTGGGTGTGTGTAATATAAACGCCAAAGCCCAGAGATATCAGCATTACCTTTCATATCGCCATTAAAGTGGTGAATTTCGTATTCCAGTTCATAAAACGTTTGTTGATCGAGTTCAGTAATGACCGGTAAGCCCTTTATTACCATCCAATTTGGCATAGCATTAAAAAGAGCTTGCTGGGCTGTTGTAGTAAGCATTACATCCGGCGATTCGCCCCACAAGTTGTAATTAGCAGCATGAATTTGGTTGCTATCTATTTTCATAGCAATACCTAAATTATTTAGAGCACCTCTAAGTACAACTGTTTGTATTCTTAATTGTGCGTCTGTGTCTGTCACATTTCGAGACGATGCACCAATAGGCTGCTCAAACTGGTAATACTGTGTCGCAGTTTGTATTGATGAACTACAACCTGCCAATAGTAATAATAAACTTGCAGTTAAAAATAACGATTTCATTATTGCTTCCTTGGTTTTGGATCTGCTGGTAATGATTTATCAAAAATTAGCATATTAGGTTGTTCGTTTAATCCGCGAGTTAGAGGCTGTAGGCCCTCACTTAAACGTTTAAACTCTTTTAATGTTTGCTGTATTTGATGATGAAGTTCAGAACCTGCTTGGTAACTGGCCATGGTTTTATCAAATTGGCGCATAGTTACTTCAAACTGCTCCATACTTTTTGTCATCTTTTCGAAGTTACGATTAAAGTCGCCTGGTAAGTTTTGTGTATCTTTTTGGCTTAGCAGCTCTCGCATTTCATTAGCAAGCGCTCGGTAATCGGTAAATGTGGCTTGCATTTGTTCTAAGCTATCTTCAACTTTTAAGTTATTTACTTTATTAAGTACGTCAGAGACTTGGTCTGCTAATACGGTTATGCCGCTAGAAATACTCGGAAAAACATCATACTGCACAAGTTTACCTAGGTGCGCTTGCGGTGCATCTGGGTATATATCAAAATCAACGTACACTGCACCCGTTAATAAATTACCAGGCTTTAACGAGGCGCGCATACCACTTTCAATCCAGCCTTTTAAACTACCTTGCCAATACTCTTTAGCTGAGGCACTGTCGTGATACAAGCGTCCGTATTCTACTTTTATAAGTACTGGAACCGCCGTATTATGGTTTCTAAAGTGGGCAGGTTTACCGTCAATAATTACATTGGCAGGGGTTTCAACAACAGTACCTACACGCATACCTCTATATTCGACAGGAGCACCTGTGCGTAGTCCTCGAACTGATTGTTCAAATTCAATGAGGTAGTAATCAAAATCGTAAAAGCGCTCTTCTAGCGCTTCTTTATAGCTTTGACTTAATGAAAAGCTATGCCCATCTTGTGCTATTTCACCCGGGGCCTGTTGTTCAGGTAAGCCAACCGAAATACCGCCTTTTAAAAGTTTACTTAAAGAGCCCGTATTAATATTGATGCCATCGGCAGATAGGTCAATTTCAATCCCTGCGTTCACCCAAAAAATAGAGTTCATGGTGATGAGATTTTGATAAGGTTCTTTAATAAATACGCCGTACTTCATTGCTTGGTTTTCCCAATCAAAAGTGGCTGTTTCAATTTGCCCTATTTTATAATTTTTGAAAAATATACCGGTACTCACATCAAGCACTTCAGCGTTGTAACTCATTAATTTGAAACGGCCACCTTTCACATCTTTACCAATGAGGGCGGGTTCGTCTTGTAATTTAAAACGCTCTTTTAGCTCTTTACTTTCACCGGGTGAAAACTCTAAATATACACCAGACAATAGCGTACTCATTCCGCTAATACCCGTTTCATCAATGCGTGGCTTTACGACCCAAATTTTGGCATCGTCAGTTAATAGGTTATTGTAGTTTTTGTCTATTTGCGCACGGGCAATAACGCTGTCTTGGGTGTCTGATAGTCGAACATGATCAATTTGACCTATTTTTACACTGCGCACTTTTATTTCAGTTTTACCTGCAATAATGCCCTCGGCTTGTGGCATTTCGATAAAAATTGTAGGGCCTTTATTAGCTTGGTATTGGTATAACATCCACATGCCCACTAACAGCGCAATTGCCGGAATGATCCAGATAGCGGAAATTTTCGGTTCTTTTGTTATTTCGGCAGTTTCGGTCATGCTTTGTTCTCTGATTTTTTGTTTTTAGGGGAATCCCACAACAAGCGTGGGTCAAAGGCATGGGCAGCCATCATTTGGCATATTACCATAACTGTAAAAAATACAATGCCTAATCCTGGTGTTACTGACATTAAATTACCCAGTTGAACTAAGGCAACTAAAATAGCAACCACGAATACATCTATCATCGACCATTTTCCAATAAACTCAGTCAGTTGATAAATTCGGGTGTAACTTTTTGTATGTCTATTGGCAGGTCTCGTTACCATAAAGCATAAAAAGCTCAATACAAAAGCTTTAGCAAGTGGCACCACAACGCTGGCTAAAAATATAATAGCGGCAATAGGGTAGGAGCCACTTTTCCAAAGTGTAATTACGCCACCAATTAAAGTTGAAGGGGATTCATCCCCAAGACTAGTGGTATGCATAATAGGCAAAACATTAGCTGGAATATAACAAACAACAGAGGTAATTAGCCAAGCTGCTGCTTTTTGTACGCTGTAAGGGTTTCTGACATGTGTTTTAGTATGGCAACGCTGGCATACATTACCTGTACAAAGTTGATGGCACACATGGCAAGCTTTAATATTTTCATCTATTGCACGTTTAGCATGCTCTGCGCCTTCGAGTACTTTTACAGGCTTTATTTGAGCCCATAAGCGTGGGCGATTTAAGTGAACAAGCGCGGCTATGTATAAAATAACAAACCCCACATAAGCCCAAAAACTCGTGCCAAAGCTAATATCAGCCAGCGACATGATTTTAACCATACTAACAAGTACGCCAATTAAAAATATTTCCGACATAATCCAGGGCTCTAACGCAAGGGTGAACTTTAGTAGTCGCCTTGCTATGCCCTCTGGTAATGTTTTTAAAAGCCCAAGATGCAAAGGAATTAAAATAAGAAGCAAACCCATAGGCAGAGCAATAATGCTCAAATCAATAAATAAGCCAAGCAGTTCACTATCGTAATTAAATAAAATTCGAGCCGCGTCGGGCAGAGTAATAGTTTGAGTAATACCACTACTGCTAAAAGAAATAAAAGGGTAAAACATACTGCTCAGCAGCATTAATAGTGCGCTAAAGCTTAGTGCAACTATACGACTATCGTGATTAACATCGGCTTCGCAAAGTTTATGGTGGCAATGTGGGCATATCGCCATTTGTTTTGCGATTATGCGAGGTATATCTATGATCAGATCGCAGCAGGGGCATACAGTTTGCAATTTAATACCAAGCAAGAAGAATATTTCTTCAATTTTGCTATATTTAATACATTAATACAACGCGTTCTGCTATCAAGCTGTTCGTTATATAAAGGAAGCGTGTGAAATATTATTTTTACTACATATTAATGTGGCTCTTTATTTGCTCGAAAAATGCTGTGGCTATTAATAAAGAGCGAGAGGTAATGATCGCTGCGAGCGCATCAATTCCACCCTATGTTTTTGTAAAAACAGACTCGGGTATACACCTAAATTTAATAAAAGCCGCGTTAAAGGCCAATGGATTTGCCAATATTAATGTGCAATATATGTCGAATAAACGCGCTGAGCATCAATTACATAATAAAGGAGTAGATATACTTTTAAATTATGCTGGAGGAATTAGTGCGGGTATTTATCCAAGTAAAACGGTACTTAGTTATGAAAATGTGGCCATTACACTCAAGCGAAATAAATATAACATTGATAAAATAGAAGGCATGTTTAATAAAAACGTTCTTGCTTTTCAAAATGCAACGGCATATCTGCCTCCTATATTCAAAAGGAATGTTAAACACTTTAGCTCATATCAAGAGGTTATTAATCAAAAAGCGCAGGTAGATAAGCTGTTAAAAGGTTGGGTTGATGTAATTGTGTTAGATAAGCGTATTTTTTACTATTACTACAATCAACATAAATCCCCCGAAGCTGTGCAAATTTACACTTTATTTCCAAAAGCAGATCGACCTGCTTATTTTAACAACTTCTCTTTAGCTACTGAGTTTGATATTGGTTTGGCGCTCATCAAGCAAAATGGTACTTATAAAAGGATTGTTGATGAAGGCCAAACCCATTCATCAATCAAATAAAGCCACTGTTTGACGTGTAAGCGCTATTAGCTCACCCGACTGCGACCATATACAGCCATCCTCTAAACCGTAACCATCTTTTGAATGATGAGTGATTGCTTCAAAGCCAAGCCATTCTCCAGGTGTTAAGTTTGGCTCTTGCACAAATTCTAAATACCACGACATGCTACTTGCTGGAGCGGGTTGTTTAAACATTTGTAAAAGTGTTGGCGGCCATGCATCAGTAAGTGCAATCACATGGGCTTCAGTTATTTGTTCGGGGGTGTGCTTAAAGCGCATCCAACCACCTAAATGAGACGTTTCTGCACTACTAAATGGCATACCCCCTTGCTGTGGGCATAAATCAACATGTTGGAAAAATTCAGGCATCTGACCTTTTATAAAAGGTAACGTGTGGCGCTCATCTACTGGCTTTAAACCCAAAGACTTCGAAACAGGCACATTAATACCCGACTCTCTACTTTTAGCAAAACACGCTTGTACAATTACGCACACTTGTTCATTTTGAATCGCTTTGGCAAGTACCTGTGTACTGCTTTTACCTTGGCGCAGTATTTCAACAGACAATGAAAAAGAGGTATCGGCAAGTAATGGCCCTACAAAATTAGTACTGAGTGAAAGTAAGCGACGATCATCCGTTACCTTGCCTCTGATTGCTTGATATAACAGCGCAGCCGAAAGCCCACCAAAAGCAGTTCTGCCCTGACACCAGTTTTCTGGGAATTGCATTGTGCTAGTTGATTGTTCGGTATTGTCTGAATTTCCAATTTTTGAAGCTTGCTGAAGTAATTGTTCAAAATGCATAGAAGATATCCTTTTATAGTGCGATTTAATAAATTTATAACACAATCAAACTAGTCAGACCAGTAATTAAAAGCGACTCCAGCGGTGTAAAAATCATCATTCCTTACAATTATTAGGGTTATTTTGTAAATAAATCACAAAAAATGAATTTTTTTTCATTTTTACAGTTGAAATAAGTTTGGAGCAACCCTATTTACTAGTCATCGAACGTTTAACGAATATTGAAGTTGGAGAGATTTCATGGGTAAAATTATTGGAATAGATTTAGGTACTACAAACTCTTGTGTTGCAGTACTTGATGGTGGCAAAGCACGTGTTATTGAAAACGCGGAAGGCGATCGCACAACCCCGTCTATTATTGCTTATACGCAAGACGGCGAAACATTAGTAGGTCAATCTGCTAAGCGTCAAGCGGTTACTAACCCGACAAACACATTATTTGCAATTAAGCGTTTAATTGGTCGTCGTTTTGAAGACGAAGAAGTACAACGCGATATCGGCATCATGCCGTTTAAAATTGTTAAAGCTGATAACGGCGATGCATGGGTAGAAGCGGGCGGCGAAAAACGCGCTGCACCACAAATTTCTGCTGAAGTACTGAAAAAAATGAAGAAAACAGCTGAAGACTTCTTAGGTGAAGAAGTAACTGAAGCCGTAATCACAGTACCTGCATACTTTAATGATTCACAACGTCAAGCTACGAAAGATGCTGGTCGTATTGCGGGTCTTGAAGTTAAACGTATTATCAATGAGCCAACGGCTGCGGCACTTGCTTACGGTATGGATAAAAACCGTGGCGAAAACGTAGTTGCAGTATATGACTTAGGTGGCGGTACTTTCGATTTATCAATCATTGAAATTGATGAAGTTGAAGGCGAGCACACTTTTGAAGTACTTGCTACAAACGGCGACACTCACTTAGGTGGTGAAGATTTCGATAACCGCGTAATCAACTACTTAGTAGCTGAATTCAAGAAAGATCAAGGCTTAGACCTTAAAAATGATCCGCTTGCAATGCAACGTGTTAAAGAAGCTGCTGAAAAAGCAAAAATTGAACTTTCATCTGCACAGTCTACAGAAGTAAACCTTCCGTATGTAACTGCTGATGCATCTGGTCCTAAGCACATGAACGTGAAACTAACACGTGCTAAGCTTGAGTCACTAGTTGAAGATTTAGTAACTAAAACAATTGAGCCACTTAAACGTGCACTTGCTGATGCTGATTTATCAGTAAGCGACATCAACGACATTATTCTTGTTGGTGGTCAAACACGTATGCCTTTAGTACAAAAAATCGTTGCAGAGTTCTTCGGTAAAGAACCTCGTAAAGATGTTAACCCTGATGAAGCAGTAGCCGTAGGCGCAGCGATTCAAGGTGGTGTACTTGCTGGTGACGTTAAAGATGTACTATTACTAGACGTTTCTCCATTATCTCTAGGTATTGAGACAATGGGTTCAGTAATGACTGCACTGATTGAGAAAAACACAACGATTCCTACTAAGAAATCGCAAACGTTCTCAACAGCTGAAGATAATCAATCTGCTGTAACAATCCATGTACTTCAAGGTGAGCGTAAACGTTCAAGCGACAATAAATCTCTAGGTCAATTTAACCTAGAAGGTATTCGTCCAGCACAACGTGGTACACCGCAAATCGAAGTAACATTTGATGTTGATGCCGATGGTATCTTACATGTATCTGCTAAAGATAAAGATACAGGTAAAGAGCAAAAAATTACGATTCAAGCATCTTCAGGCTTAAGCGATGACGAAATTGAAGCGATGGTTCGTGATGCAGAAGCACATGCTGAAGACGATAAAAAGTTTGAAGAGCTTGTAGCTGCTCGTAACCAAGCTGACGCTTTAGTTCACGGTACACGTAAGCAAGTTGAAGAAGCTGGCGATGCATTACCAAACGAAGACAAAGAAGCAATTGAAGCTGCTGTTGTAGATTTAGAAGCTGCAATTAAGAGCGACAATAAAGAAGAGATTGAAGCTAAAACTCAAGCTCTTGCTGAAAAGTCTCAAAAACTAATGGAAATTGCTCAAGCGAAAGCACAGCAAGGTTCAGCAGACGCTGGCGAACAACAGTCAACTAAGCAAGACGACGACGTTGTTGATGCAGAGTTCGAAGAAGTGAAAGACGACAAGTAATTGTTGCTACCGCTTCTCGCTAGCCAAAAACACTTAACTCAGTTAGGTGTTTAGGCTAGGATGAACAATTGAGGCGCGCGAGCAATAGCTTGTCGCGCCTTTTGCATGTATTCAAGGTTTAAAAATTCAATGATAAATCGATGCGATTTATCGATTTATCCTGCAGCTTACGCTGTAAACAGAAAAGAGTAGTGTGATAGATATGTCAAAACGCGATTATTACGAAGTCCTCGGCGTAAGCAAAGATGCGAGTGAGCGAGACATAAAAAAAGCGTATAAACGCTTAGCGATGAAATATCATCCAGATCGTACCGCAGGCGATAAAGATCTCGAAATAAAATTTAAAGAAGTTAAAGAAGCGTACGAAATACTAACCGATGATCAAAAACGTCAAATGTATGACCAACATGGTCACGCAGCCTTTGAACAAGGTGGTGGCGGTGGTCACGGTGGTTTTGGTGGCGGACATGGCGACTTTGGTGATGTATTTGGCGATGTATTTGGCGATATTTTTGGTGGCGGCGGTGGTCGACGTCAATCTCGTCAACAACGTGGATCTGATTTACGTTACAACATGGACTTAAGCTTAGAAGAAGCTGTTCGTGGTAAAGAAGTTGAAATTAAAGTACCTACATGGGTTGGTTGTGAGCCATGTGATGGCAGTGGTGCTAAAGCGGGTTCTAAACCTAAAACATGTACTACATGTCATGGTGCTGGCCAGGTGCAAATGCGCCAAGGTTTCTTTGCTGTTCAGCAAACGTGTCCAACGTGTCAGGGACAAGGTCAAATTATTTCAGATCCTTGTAACAGCTGTCATGGACAAGGCCGCGTAGAAAAAACTAAAACGCTTTCAGTTAAAATTCCAGCTGGCGTTGATACAGGCGACCGTATTCGCTTAACGGGTGAAGGCGAAGCCGGAATGCATGGCGCGCCATCGGGCGACTTGTATGTGCAAGTATCGGTTCGTGAACATGAAATATTTGTACGTGAAGCGAATAATTTATATTGTGAAGTACCAATTAGCTTTACTACAGCAGGCCTAGGTGGCGAAATTCAGGTGCCAACACTTGATGGTCGTGCAAAACTTAAAATACCGTCTGAAACTCAAACGGGCAAAATGTTCCGTATGCGTGGCAAAGGTGTTAAGTCTGTACGCAGTGGTGCCCAAGGCGATCTAATTTGTAAAGTGGTAATCGAAACGCCAGTTAATCTTAACGAGCGTCAACGTGAACTACTTCAAGAGTTAGATGAAAGCATGGGCACAGATAGCTCTAAAAACCGTCCTAAAGAGCAAGGCTTTTTTGACGGTGTTAAAAAGTTTTTTGATGATTTAACTAAATAAATTTAAATTATTATGAACAAAAAAACGACGCTTTTAGCGTCGTTTTTTTTGCTTTAAACTTAATTTTTGTTACTGTGAATAAAAAAGATGAAACAGCATGACACCAGCAATAGATCTGCTTAAAAAGCAAAAAAAAACCTTTGAAGTACTCAGTTATGAGCACGATAAGAATAATAGTCATTACGGGCTTGAAGCCGTTGAAAAGTTAAATTTAGACAGTGCACAAGTATTTAAAACCTTAGTACTTGAAACACATGAAGGGCATCTGATTGTTGCTGTAACGCCTGTATCTCAACAAGTTAATTTAAAACAGTTAGCTAAATTATGTGGGGCTAAAAAAGTAATTATGGCTGCCCCACAAAAAGTACAAGTTAGTACCGGTTATATTTTAGGAGGGGTGAGTCCGCTTGGACAAAAAAAACGTCTAGCTACGTTTATTCATAGCAGTGCTTCTCTCTTTGACACTATTTATGTGAGCGCCGGAAAAAGAGGCTTAGAAATAGCACTCTCGCCAACTGATTTAGCCTTATTGACCAATGCAAAATTTGGCGATTTATAAATTTTATTTTTATAATTACCTTCTATACCAAAAATTAATTTAAGTTAGGCCATTTGCTCAATCCCCTATTTATAACTACATTGGGAGTATCTTTATACCGTTAATATTTAATACCAAACGGTATTACACTTTTTGTATATGGCTGTTTGTATGAACCTTTTAGATGTTGATTATTTTGCGATACTAGTGGCTGCACTGTCTTCTTTTATGCTTGGTGGTATATGGTATTCAAAAGCTCTCTTTAAAAATGCATGGCTAGAAAGTATTGGCTTAACTGATCTGGATTTACAATCGGCTAACCCTAAGTTGATATTTGGTGGCAGTTTTTTTTTAGTTTTTATAGCGGCTTTAATGCTATCTCTTTTTTTAGGTAAGGATGCAAGCGTAGGTGAAAGTATAGGAACCGGCTTTGTGATCGGCTTTTTTTGGATCAGTAGTTCATTTGGATTGAGTTATATATTTGAGCAACGCCCTCTAAAGCTTTTTTTAATTAACGGGGGGTACCATATTTTACAGTTTTCGTTAATGGGGCTCATTTTAGGAATATGGCCGTAAGATTTAAATAATCAGCAAATCCAAATTTGATCCTTATCTACGAGTAGAGTAGTTTTATATAATCCCATTTATACAATTTGGTAAAGAAACTAATGAAAATATTAGTTGTTGATGATATGCCACTCATGCGACACGTATTAATTAATATGCTTAGAAAACTAGAGTATAGCAATATCGTTGAAGCAACTGATGGATTGCAAGCTTTGGTATTTCTGCGCAACCAGCATTTCGATTTGGTTATTACTGACCTTCATATGCCAAAAATGGATGGCGTTAGTTTACTTACTAACATTCGAAAAGATAAAGAACTCGCTGATATTCCCGTTTTAATGGTTACTTGTGAAGACAGTACAGATAAAGTTAAGCAAGTTATTGCAGCTAAGGTATCAGGGTTTATAGTCAAACCTTTTAATATGAATGTATTGTCATCTCAGTTAAACCGCTTCTTTTTTAAAGATTAGAATGTGTTTATTTTATAAGGGCTATATTTTAATGGGCCTTTATAGATTAAGTCTGCCGTATCTAAATTCTAAGTCAGAGGTGGTAACCTTTACCCATCTAAACTGATATAATTGCTAATTACTCTTTATATAATACCGCAGGACGTAATGGCAAAACCCAACAAAAAAGGCCCTACTAAAACGGTTGATATTTTTTGCTCTGCTTGTAAAGCCTCTTTATTTAAATATCGAAAAGGGGGGAAAGGAGCATTAGTTAAGTGCTTTAAAGAGCGTATTAGCCAAGACTTTACAACAGAGGCTTGTATTTGCCCTAACTGTAGCCGGCCATTTGCCCGAGAAGCGATTATTCGCGGTGCGCCTGCCTATAAAATAATTGGCGGCAAAGTAACCTTTAAATAAGGTATATGAAGTAATACTAAACCGCAATAATACTTAATTAAGCGAATAAGTATAAAGCCTTGTGCATGCGGACATATGGCCTTGTTAGAATTTACCATATTGATAGAATCGCCCGGTTTGCTGTTTCAATGAATGAAAAAATACCCTCCCCATGGATCGGGCCAGTTTATTGGGTTATTTAAAAATGGATAAAGGATAGTTTCGTGATAGCACTCTTATTTGACATCATAGGCATGACAGGTACTTTTTTAGTAGTTGGTTCATTTTTTTTACTGCAGCTAGGTAAAACATCTCCAGCTAGCTTAACGTATAATATGATGAATTTAACAGGGGCAATTTTACTGTTAATTAGCCTTTGTTATAACTTTAATTTAGCGAGCTTTGTAATCGAGATATTTTGGATTGCAGCGTCGTTAATTGGCTTATATAAATATGTTAAAAATAGATCAA
>NZ_PJAV01000142.1:0-60985 GCF_002836695.1 Pseudoalteromonas sp. 78C3 | reverse complement strand
GATTATGTATTTAAGTTGCAGCTTACTCGGGCACATGTTGATTTTCCCTTTGATTACTTAATTTAGTAATATTTGACCAGCTTATTTTGAGCTGGTTTTTTTATGTCTGTAATTTCTTTGCTCCCCTACTTCTATTGCTTGTTATTGGTTATGATGGCATGTCTCTAAATTTTATAAGTTTATTTTATGCTCACTCAAGTACTCACTAATATTGATTGGCTAAGCGCCGGTGCTGGTGTTGCGTTAGGCGTTGTATTTTACGGCGTTGTATCAACACAGCTTCGCAAAAAGCTACATCTACAAATAAGCGAACAGCAGCAACAGCTTTCCCTATTACAAAATCAATTTGATAATAAAGAGCTGCAATATAGCGCCTTGCAAGAAGATCACGAACTGCTAGAACATACTCACCAAGAACAGCGCGATGAAGCCCAGCATTTTAAAACGCGTTTTAGCGAACAAGAAAAACAAAGCATTCAATACAATCACTTTTGGCGTAAAGCCGAAGGCGAGCTTGCAGCGCTTCGTGAGCAATATAATCAACGCGATGTTGAATATAATAATATGCGCACCACCCTCGAGCAAAAACAACAAAGCTTTACCGAGCAACTCGCGCAAATTGAGCAAAGTAAAAATATGCTCAAAAAAGAATTTGAAAACCTAGCCAATAAGATTCTAGAAGAAAAATCACAAAGCTTTAAAACCTTAAATCAAGAAAGCATTGAACAATTATTAAAACCGGTTCAAGGAGAGCTAAAAGGCTTTAGAGAAAAAATGGAATCAATACATGTTGAAGACATAAAACAACGAACCGCGCTTAAAACCGAGCTATTGCATTTGCAAGCTAAAAGCCAAGCTATAACAGATCAAGCCGACAAGCTCAGCAACGCGTTACAAGGGCAAAAGAAAACCCAAGGTAATTGGGGCGAACTCATGCTCGAAAACGTCTTAGATAGCGCTGGCTTACGTGCTGGCGTTGATTATAAGCGCGAAGTGTCGTTTAACACTGAAGATGGCCGCTTGCGCCCTGATGTAGTTGTTTACTTACCACAAGGTCGCCACTTAGTCATTGATGCTAAAACATCATTAAATGCTTATACACGCTATGTGAACGCTGAAAATGAGCTAGATGCTAATCAAGCAATTAAAGAGCATGTAAGCGCCGTTACAGCACGTATTAATGAGCTTGCGAGTAAATCGTACGACCGTTTACCAGGGCTTAATTCGCCTGAAGTTGTGGTTATGTTTGTACCAATAGAATCAGCTTTTGTAGAAGCACTTAAATATCAAAGTGATATTTACCAACAAGCAATCGAAAAAAATATACTGGTAGCTACACCTACTACCCTGCTTACTAGTTTAAATATTGTTAAACAGCTTTGGCGTTTTGAAGAGCAAACCAAATACTCAAAAGAGCTGGCAAATCGGGCTGAGCGTTTTTATAACAAGCTCAATGGTTTTTTATTAAGTATGGAAGGCGTAGGTAAGCAGCTTGATAAAGCGAAAGAAAGTTACGACAAAGCGTTCTCGCAATTATACCGCGGTAAAGGTAATTTAATTAAACAAGCATCAGAGTTTAAAGAGCTTGGTGTATCGGTACAAAAAGAGTTACCTAGTGAGATCGTTGAACGTGCGCAGCTAGAGCTTGATTAGATTTATTAAGTGTTTTCAATTAAGTATGTTAAATAATGTACGTTAGAAACCAGAGGTGTTTATGAATAATAAGATTATAGGTATTGTTTTAATCGTTATAGGTATCGCTTTAATTATGTGGGGATATGACGTGTATGATGCGGCGGCTTCGCAGCTAAGCCGTGCATTTAGTGGTGATACACCAATAGAAGCATGGGCGGGTATTATTGGCGGTGCCATCTGTGTGTTAATTGGCATTAAAAAGCTTAAGTAACATAAATAAAATACAGCTTACTGGGGCTTGTTGACCTTTCAGGATGAAATTTGTTCAATCTAGGGGTTATTTAATCGCGGCGCGAGGTTTGTAATTTAGTGGGCTCGATAACTGCTCCTGCGTTATTCTAATGGCTTACATCCATGTAATAATAAGTAAAAACCGAGCAAAGCTTCCGCGTCCTGCTCTCGCCCCTTACCTACATCCATGTAGGCAACAAAGAGTAAATTGCCCCTAGGCAGAACCCTTAGGGCAGCGCATGTTTGGCATTTATACTACGTTATCGTCTGTTTATGGGGAATAACCACACTACATAGACTCTGCCTTGCCTAAATACCAAACAGTCTGCTGCAAATTTAACCTCAAAAGATAAACAGGCCCTGAATAAGCTGTATTAGTTTATTTGTAATCCATCACTTCTAGTAATTCATTCAATTTACTTTCTGGTAGGCATTCGCCTTTATCCCAATAAGAGTTTAGTAACGCAGTTAAACTGCCAATACGCTGTGACTTTTTCTGCATTTGCTCAATCAAAATGTCAGCTTCTTTTTGTTTTTTTTCTAAACGCTCGATTATTATTGTGTGGTTTAGCTCGCCGTTTTCGTTACGTAATAAAGGTATTTCGTTGAGTGAAAAACCCAAGCTTTGTGAAAATTTAATTAATTGCAGTTTTTCCAAGTTTTGTTGGGTGTACAGCCTATAACCATTAGCACTGCGAGTGGTTGGTGTTAATAACCCTTTGCTTTCGTAAAAACGAATAGTGCTGGCAGGTATGTTGGTAAGTTTTGCAAGTTCGCCTATTTTCATAACTAATAATAACTCCACTTTACATAAACTTAGTAGGTTGACCTTCAAGCTAACTTTAAGGTTATAGTTGTTTTAATGTCAATTTAATTAGCCAATAATTATGCGCAACCCTGTGTTTACCTCCTTTACCTTGCCAAGTGGTTTAGTATTAAAAAATCGTATTGCCAAAGCCGCTATGGAAGAAAACCTAGCACAAGAGGACCAAACGCCCTCCCAAGCACTTAAAAATGTTTATAGCGCATGGGCTAAAGGCGGTACAGGGCTAATTATTACTGGCAATGTAATGGTTGATCATTTAGCGATGACAGGCCCAGGTGGCCTAGTGCTTGAGCAAAGTACCGATATTACTGCCTTTGCAGAGCTTGCTCGTTTATCAAAGCAAAATAATTGCAAAGTGGTGATGCAAATTAATCACCCTGGTAGGCAAGTATTTAAAAAAATGGGTGGAAAGGCTCTATCAGCGTCAAGTGTTGCACTTAATATGGGTAAGCACTCGCACTTATTTGGCGTACCAAAGGCAATGACTCAAACCGACATTGACGATGTTATTACCCGCTTTACACAAACTGCACTACAAGCCGAAAAAGCCGGTTTTAATGGCGTACAAATACATGCAGCGCATGGCTATTTACTTGCCCAGTTTTTATCGCCACTTACCAATAAGCGCGACGATAAATGGGGGGGAAGTTTACAAAATAGAGCCCGTTTACTTCTCGAAATAACCCGCAGTATTAAAGCAGCTTGCTCCCCCACCCTTTCGGTTTCAGTAAAGTTAAACTCTGCAGATTTTCAACGTGGTGGGTTCGAACCCAGTGACGCGCAAGTTGTAGTGGATTTATTGAATGAACTCAATGTTGATTTTGTAGAGCTTTCGGGTGGTAGTTACGAAGCCCCTGCCATGCAAGGTAAAACAGGTGACGAACGCACACTTGCCCGCGAAGCATACTTTTTAGAGTTTGCAAAAGCGATTAGCCACCGCTCATCAATCCCAATAATGACCACCGGCGGCATTAGTCGCTTATCTATTGCCAACAACGTGATTGAAAGTGGAGTGGCCCTCGTGGGTATTGCCACTGCGCTTGCATACCAACCAAATTTACCAAACAAATGGCAAAATGAGCCACTGCAACTAGCCGTATTACCCAGTGTTACTTGGCAAGATAAAACCCTTGCAGGGCTTGCCACTATGGCACTGGTAAAAAGGCAAATACGCCGTTTAGGCCAAGGCAAACCTGTAAAAACGAACGCTTCACCAATATTTACTTTAATTAGCGACCAGCTACGTTCGGTTAAATTAACTAAGCGTTACCGCAATCGCTTTGCTAGAGAGATTAACTAAGCTTTGGTATTCACTCTTTTTATGTATTTCGGTTTTGTTTACTAATTTTTACACTTGAATAAATGTAACCATTTTTATGTTGTGTAAATGAGTATTAAGGCGTGCACCAATTTGGAAGTTTGCTTTTTTATCAAGCTATTATAGTGCACTATTTTGTGCATGTTAAAGTACTGTACGAGTAAAGAAAATAATCATTCTAAAATGTTAATTAAAGTGCGCGTTCAGCGTTTGTTAATTTAGTCATCTTATTGAAAGTATTGATATTTATTGTTTTTCTCCCGCTTGAGTTTGGTTGGTATTTATACTAGTTTATAGCGTAGATATTTAACCTTACTCAAGGAGAATAGTTACATGGTATCTCGCAGAAATTTTATTAAAGCAGGCGCTGCTTTAAGTTTAGGCTCTATTTTTAGTGCTTCAGCTTTGGCTGAACAATTAAAAGTAAAAATGTCTAACGGCAGTGTTATGCAAACTAAAGGATCAATAGATAAAAGCGCTGCTCTGCCCACAAACGATGTTACTAACGCTAAGCATTACCGGCCTGAATCAAGAATGGGCTTAGGCGGTCTTGCCGCTGGGAATGGCTTTAATACTATATCAAGCGATGCAGAAATTTTAACAATGCTAAATGCAGCATGGGATTCTGGTATTCGTCATTTTGATACGTCACCTTTTTACGGCTTAAGCTTAAGTGAAAGGCGCTTCGGTGATTTACTTCGAAACAAAAAGCGTGAAGATTATGTTTTATCCTCAAAAGTAGGTCGCCTTCTTACCCCTTCAGCAGAGCCTCTAGAAAATAGCTGGCATTGGGCTGATCACTCACCTTTTCATTATAAATATGATTACTCTGCATCAGGTACGCGCCGTTCAATAGAAGACACGTTGCATCGTATTGGTGTCGCCTCGCTTGATATTGTTTATATTCACGATTTATCACCGCAAAATAGTGATATGGGAGATGACTGGCTTAAGTATTTTGATCAGGCAGCAAAAGGGGCTATTCCTGAGTTAACTAAAATGCGTGATGAAGGAATAATTAAAGGCTGGGGTTTTGGAGTAAATACACCTCATGCTATTTATAAAGCGCTTGATATGTCAGATCCTGATATTTGCTTACTAGCGCTGCAATATTCAATTTTAGATCATAAGCAGGCACTTGATAAAACCTTTCCTATGCTTGATAAACGAGGTGTTTCAGCAGTCATTGGTGCTCCGCTTAATGGTGGTTTTTTAGCCGGTCGTAACCGCTTTAATTATTCACCTAAAATTCCTGGGCCTATGCAGCAAAAGTTTAATGCAATAAACGACATTGCATCTAAACATGGGATTGATATTAAAACAGCTGCACTGCAATTCGCAGAGGCGCCTTCAACGGTATCCTCAATTATTCCTGGCGCACGCACGGCAGATCAAATTAAAGCTAATGTAGCCTCGATGAAAGTTACCATACCAAGCGAATTTTGGAGTGAATTGAAATCTAAACAGCTTATTGCAGAAAACGCCCCCATACCTGCATAACAAAATAGGTGTGCCATTTGCTTGGCACACCTCGTTATAGCTAATGAGGTTGATTTTCAAGCAACGCTTAGTAGTAAGTACATTGATTGTTGGGCATTTGTATAAGCGCAGCTTGCTGGCGTTTAAAAACGAAGTTTTTAAACTTAGTTATTAGGTAGTCAAAAGCATTATTACGTGCCTATTACATATTACGTGCCTATTACATATTACGCATATCGGTATCATGCTGCACTTCATCCTAGTGGTGAGAGCGTGTGGAACATATTAAAAGAGCTAAATATATAAAGCAAAAAGCTACTGTAAACCCCCATTACAGTTAGCCGGCAAATAGTAAATTAGCACTACTTAGTCAATTGAGCAGTGCTAATTGGTTTAATTAAAAACCACATTTACCGTTATTTATTGCCATTGCGCTTTTGCCAAAACGATCTCAATACCCCACAACTTTGCTTTTATAAACTTAAAAATATCAAGCACATTGCGATTTATTAACCCATTTTTTGTAAGGTTGGTACTTATCGTACAACACATTAAAAATATACGTGTATATAAGTATAAACACTAAAAATCCAGCTTCTAATGCTGTAGCGGCTAGCCATGTAATATTTAAATACCAAGCAAGTATTGGCAGCGTTATTACTAACATACCCAGCTCAAAGCCACATGCATGCGTAATGCGGGTTACTAAACCTCGCTCGATTCGGTTATGCCCAGCTATTGTATCAAACACTATGTTGTAAATGTAATTCCAAAGCATGGCGAAGATTGATAAACCAACACCTACTATTGCCATTTTTCCTGTTGCAAACCCACCAAAATAAACTGATGCAGGTATAACAAAAGATAATGCTATCATCTCAAATATTAGCGCCTGAAAAATACGTTCTGCTGTGTTCATATATAAATAACTTCTTAAGTTGATGACGATGGCTGTATTTTCATTCATTATAAAGATATGTGTTAGTTACTTAGTATCGGGAAAAGCGATATGTTTAGTATTGAACAGCTTCAAGCATTTGTGGCTACCGTTGAAGCTGGATCGTTTTCAGCTGCTGCGCGCGGTTTAAGTAAAGCGCAGTCGGTAATAAGCCAGCATATTATTAATTTAGAAATAGACTGTAATGCGACATTATTTGAGCGCACAGGGCGCTATCCACAATTAACCGAAGCCGGTAAA
This sequence comes from Pseudoalteromonas sp. 78C3, assembly GCF_002836695.1. NCBI lineage: Bacteria > Pseudomonadati > Pseudomonadota > Gammaproteobacteria > Alteromonadales > Pseudoalteromonadaceae > Pseudoalteromonas > Pseudoalteromonas sp. 78C3. Next base: position 54,238 of record NZ_PJAV01000142.1, on the reverse strand, counting down.
CAGTTACTCCCCCAGGCTAAAGCCGTGCTTAATCAACACCAGCGATTAACAAACTCTGCATTAGCACTAAATGAAAAAACACCAACCGAAATCACTATCGCACTTGACGAAGGGATCCCGTTTAAAACTATCGCGAGTATTATTAGCAAGCTGCAAAGTAAGTATCCTTACGTATCGCTTGAGTTTTTAAGTGCATCCAGCCATGACATAATTGACATGCTAAACAGCGAAAAGCCTATAACGGGTATTATTTTTAGTGAATTAAATATACCGAGCTACTTAGACTATGAATGTATTGGATCGGTAAAATTTGATTTATATGTTGCTAAATCGCACCCTTTAGCGGGGATCAGATGTGAAAATATGGATGGCCTTCGGCTACATCGACAACTTCTTCTTCGTTCTCGCAATACGCAAACAAGTAGCTTTCAGCTAAAAATTAGCCCAGAGATTTGGTATGCCGATAATTACTTTGTATTACTCGAGCTAGCAATACAAGGTAACGGGTGGTGCTTATTACCAAACCATGTAGCTGTAGATGCAGTACAAAGTGGTGAGCTGGTTAAACTTCCTCTTGAGTTTGAAGAAATGGGTTGGTTGGCTAATGTTGATGTATTACAGCATCAGCAACACAGTAATCAAGAGGTGTTTAAAGTACTAAGAAATTTACTACGGAATTTTTTAAAAATTTAGCTTTTATATAATGCCTGTTAGGCGGTTTACTTTTTATTACGCTAAATCCCAGTAAGGTGTATCGCCATAATATCCACTAGTAAAATCAACAAATGCACGTACTTTACTGGGTAAAAACTGTCTGTTAGCGTACACCATATACAGTCCCATTGGGTCGGGTTCGTAGTCATTTAAAATGCGCACTACTTTACCTTGAGCCAGCGCTTCGCCAGCAATAAATGTGGGCTGCATAGCAATACCACCTCCAGCAATGGCTGTATTTAGTAGTAAGTCACCATTGTTAGCCACAAAGTTACTTTCAAGCTTTAGCTCGCTTTTTAACTCATTAACCCCAAATAATCGCTTTGTGGGCTCACTGTGGGAATAGCGTAAATAATTATGTGATTGTAAATCTAGCAGTGTTTGTGGCGTGCCATGGCGTTTTAAATAGTCGGGTGACGCAAATACAGCTAAACGTATAGGGGCAATTTTTTTAGCTATGAGCGTTGAGTTTTTTAATACGCCAATGCGCAGAGCAATATCAATACCCTGCTCTACTATATCTACATATTGGTCTGTGAGCCGTAAATCTAACTTTAAATTTGGATACTGCTTTTGAAAATCAACCAACAAACCTGCTAAATGCTTAGTACCAAACGACATAGGCGCACTAATACTAAGCACACCCGATACATTTTCGCTTAAGTTGTTTAGTGAGTTTTCCATGTCTTCAATATCAATAACCACCTGCTGACAACGCTGATAATACTGATTTCCAGCCTCTGTAACACTTACTTTTCGCGTTGTACGATGTAATAAACGCGTGCGTAGATTATCTTCCAATGCAGAAATATATTTGCTGACTAACTGCGGCGAAATATCGAGTTTATCGGCCGCTTTTGAAAACGATCCTTCTTGCACAACGGCTAAAAAGGTCTTCATGGTGGTGAGCTTATCCATTTTTTAACAATGCTTTGTTGATAATGTATAAATAAGTATCATATTTATCGTCAAAATAGAAACTTATATAGTGTTTATAACGCATCTACTTGTTTAAGGTTTTAGTATGACTCAGCCTGCTTTATTTATATCTCACGGCTCGCCAATGATGGCTGTTCAGCAATCGGCTACGTCAGATTTTCTTGCATCATTAGGTCAAACGCTTAGTAAGCCTCGTGCTATTGTGGTGTTTTCTGCCCACTTTGATGAAGCGCACGATATAGTTATTACATCCGGAGATGCGCCGCATACTATTCACGACTTTTATAACTTCCCCAAGCCCCTGTATGAAATTCAATACCCAGCACCAGGAGACCCTAAGCTTGCTAATACTATTAGTGAGTACTTTTACAAAGCGGGTATTAAAACGGTGCAAAGTGCAGATCAAGGGTGGGATCATGGTGTGTGGATCCCGCTGCGCTTAATGTACCCAACAGCTAATATTCCCATTGTTCAGGTGTCTATTAACACGCGTTTAGGCGCTCAGGCGATGTATAAATACGGACAGTTACTTGCACCACTGCGCAGCGATAACGTATTAATTATTGGCTCCGGCGGTATTAGTCACAATCTACGTGAAATATTTAAAAGCCCTGCTACACCTAATCGTGTTCAAATGGTTAATGAGTTTACTCATTGGGTTGAGCAAAAATTAATAGCGCAAAACACCCAAGCGTTACTTAACTATTTAAATGAAGCACCCTATGCTTTATTTAATCACCCTACCCAGGAGCACTTTTTACCTCTTTTTGCAGCGCTTGGAAATAGTGACGGTAAAGCCAAAAAAATACATGAAGGTATAGAAATGGATATTTTAGCACTCGATGCTTATAAGTTTTATTAATTTGAGCGTTCGTTCAAATTAAGTTAAGCTGTAAGCAAGTACTCTAAAACCAACTTAATTTATTTTATTGCGGAGCAAACATGGCAACTACACTTGCATTTGACGTATACGGTACGCTAATAAACACTCACGGCGTACTGTCCTTACTCGACGACATGATTGGCGATAACGCCCAAGCATTTTCAAATACATGGCGCGAAAAGCAATTAGAGTATTCATTTAGACGTGGATTAATGCAAAATTATATTCCCTTTTCGCTATGTACAAAACACGCACTCGATTACGCCTGCTTAGCGCACAAAACCGAGCTAAGTGAAGATCAAAAGGGGCAACTGCTAGAGCTTTATAAAACGCTTCCTGCGTTCGATGATGTAAAAGCAGGCCTTGAGCAATTAAAAGCGAAGGATTACCGTTTGTTTGCATTTTCAAACGGAGCTGCCGACGCAGTTCATACCTTATTAGAAACCGCTGGCATTAGTGAACTTTTTGAAGGGGTAGTAAGTGCCGACGACGTTAAAACCTTTAAACCAAACCCAGGGGTTTATAGCCACTTTTTACGCGAAACCAATTCAACAGGCGCAAACACGTGGCTTGTATCAAGTAACCCGTTTGATGTAACCGGTGCCATATCGCACGGCATGCGCGCGGCGTGGATTCAACGATCTAAAGAATCTATTTTCGATCCGTGGGAAATACAGCCAAATACTATTGCAACCGATTTACTCGATTTAAAAGCAAAATTAGAAAGCGTTAACTAATTTTCTGTCCCCCCTTTTGCCTATGGTATTAAGTGCCGTGGGTGTAAAGGGGGTTTACGTTTTAACTATTTACTCCCGCCTTTATTAGCTCAATCACTGTATTCATACGTTTTGCCAACGGCCTATTTCGATGATGGCACACATAAATAGATTCACTAACCGGACATTCTAAATGATGCGTTTTAATAAGCGCGGGCTTATTGAATGCGCCAACAGCATGAGCAGGTAATACCGTAAAACCCAGTCCTAAGCTTACTGGTTCTAGTATTAAACTAATTTGGTTAGAAAATCCCGTACGTCTTATTTGGTCAATATGCTCAAACTCACTGTAGTTTTCGCTTAGTAGTAGCTGCGCATGATGGCTTGCATCGGGATGAGCAATAAACCCTAGCTCACACAGGGTTTGCCAATCAGGCATGTTTATACCTGCAGGCGTTACAAGTAGTAGTGGCTCTTGGCTTATTTTATGGCTGGTTAGTTCGCTAAATGTTGGAGCTTGAGTTAAAAACCCGATGTCGGCACTGTGGTTTGCTACAGCTTGTTCAACACTTACATTGGGCGCAAAGCGGTAATCAATAATCAGCTCTTTATGCTCAGATTGCAGTGCTAATAATTGATTATAAAACTTTAAACCACAACTGCCCGGAGATTGAATCTTTACCGCTCCGCTGTACGGCGAATCATCTTTTAATTGTTGTTCTAAAAACTGCCAATCTTTAAGAAGCAGGCTGCCCTGCTGATATAAGTTTTGGCCCTGAGGAGTAAGAGAAAACTGCTTACCATGGCGCTCAAGCAAAGCGCAGTTAACTTGTTGCTCTAGCTTTTTAATGTGCTGACTTACACCAGATTGGGTCATATAAAGGCGCTCAGCTGTTTGGGTAAAATGATTTACCTCAACCAAAGTACAAAACGTATTTAACCATGTTGGATTTATCATTACAAAACGTACTCAAAATGATGATTAATGATAATTTTACTTAATGGTGGTCGATTCGTAAACTAACTCCATCAACTAGTCACAAGATAAGTCACAAGTTAAAGAGGAAGCATTATGAGTCATACATATCCACGTAGTTTTTCGCACATTGGTATTTCGGTTCCCGACGTTGAAAAAGCAGTTGAGTTTTACACTAAGGTTATGGGTTGGTACACCATAATGGAACCCACTTTAATTACCGAAGACAAAAGTCCAATTGGCGAAATGTGCACAGAAGTATTTGGCGAAAAGTGGGAAAAATTTAAAATTGCGCACCTATCTACAGGGGATCGTATTGGTGTCGAAATTTTCGAATTTAAAAACCAAGAAAACCCAAAAGACAATTTTGAATATTGGAAAACAGGCATCTTCCATTTTTGTGTTCAAGACCCTGATGTAGAAGGTTTAGCTGAGCGTATTGTAGAAGCTGGCGGTAAAAAACGTATGCAAGCCCCTCGTTATTACTACCCGGGTGAAAAGCCGTACCGCATGATCTACATGGAAGACCCGTTTGGTAACATCCTTGAGATTTACAGCCACAGCTACGAGCTTATTTACAGCGCAGGCGCTTACTAAATAGCACTTAGCTAAAAACAAAGACCGCAGTATTTATTACTGCGGCCTTTTTGTTTCAGTTATAGAGTTTTTAAATACACTTCACCGTCTTCTTATTCTCTATAACTTGTTTTTGCTTAGCTTGTGCAGCATGTTTTGCCCTGAGTTGAAAATATTATCAACCTCCAGAAAAACACTACCAATCGAACTGTGTCCTAGTGAATTTATGAACGACATAATGTATTTGTCAGGAACTTTTGCTCTTATCCACAAACAGGCTACATGTCAGTACCGCTGAGATTAAAAAACAAAACATTACGCTTAATGTAAATAATATAAAGTTTTCATTTTTTGATATAGCTGCTCCTTTAAGGAGTATTTCACCGCTATTAAGTGCATCTACTCCTACATAGATCATCAACGGAATTACAAAAAATGCATTGCTGAGCTTAATAAGTAAGTCCTTTGATGAAAGACTTACTAATTGAGAAGCATTATGCTCTTCCTCGTCTCTATTTAATAGTTCGGCTTTTAATAGCTCAAAGCGTTCAGGGTACAAAGCCCTATCAATAGACGTAATAGCTTCTTGCAATTCGGTAACAGAATATTCTGAATAATTTGGTTCCATCTATTAAACCTTCTCCAGTGCCTAGCGCTTACATAAGCGGAAAAATATAGTTGACCAAAATGGTTTTAGGAACAAAAAACAGCCAGCTATAATTTTTTCATTTGATATTTACGTTAGGTTTTTTAGTTAACTGTATATAAAACAAGTATATATAGCTAATGGGCCAAAGTAAGAATATGGAAGCTACTAGTTTAAAGTGTCCATTTTTATATGAATGTGCTTGTGCTGAAAACCAACTTAATAAAGCTCCAATTACACATGAAATCTTAAGAATGTTACCAAACCAGTGTTCATTAAGGAAACTCATAAAACTGGTGTTTTGACTTGCAAATATAAATAACAAAAGAGCTGAGGTACCAAATAAGAGACAGCTTCTTGATTCTGAACATTTTAGTAAGAATAGGCTAAAACCATCTTCCATGTTTTCACTAAAAAGTGGATGCTTCATAGAACTCCATTTAACATCTAACAATTTTATAGGCCGCGAATCGAGCATACTTCTGCCGATGTCACCCTCATGTTTCTACTTTATACAGTTTTAACAAATTACCTAAGGCATTGCTATCAAAAGCTATTTAATATTTACAAGCAAAGTTAAGGCATATAAATGCGCGTTTCGCTCATTTCCTTGATTATGTTAGTAAGCAGCAGTTTGGCTGGCTTAATAGGTATTACAAGTATATGATATTGATAATTATTTGCATTAAAGGATTTTGAAGGTGTGTATGAAAAAGTCTATGTTAACTCTGGCGTTAGTTACGGGTTTGAGTGGTTGTAGCACAACAACTGTGCCGCCTGATAAAAGCTCATCGCTTTATTACACTGCGCTTTATAATGCACAAGCAAAGCCTGTTAGCTCTGTATTATTAGAGCCCAAGCTATTAAATGCCGATGTGGTTTTAGTAGGTGAATGGCATACGCACCCGGGTGTGCATTTATTTCAGGCTGAGTTATTTGAGCAATTAAGCAAAAGTAATAAACGCACTGCCCTTTCGCTTGAACAATTTAGCCGCGCGGTTCAGCCTATTTTAAACCAGTATGTTAAAGGTGAAATTGGTGAGCAATACTTAATTGATAACACCCAAGCGTGGCCAAATTACAAAAGTGATTACCGTGCGCTGGTAGAGCTGGCAAAAACGAACAATAGCGATGTAATAGCTGCAAATGCCCCTAAAAATATAGTCACCTGTATTGGCAGGCAAGGCATAAGTTATGTAAATAAACTTGATGAAACACATCAGAGCTATATTGCAGCCGCTATTGATACGTCCCCCAGTGATTATAAACAACGTTTTGTGCAATCAATGCACCATGGCACACCAACTCAAAACGAAAACTATTATGCTGCGCAAGTTACCTGGGATGAAACCATGGGGGAGTCTATCGTTAACTATTTAAATAATCATAAAGATGCGCAGGTAATGCATATAGCGGGCGATTTTCATGTGAAAAATGGCGAAGGTATAGCGCGCGTTATTAAGCGTTTAGCGCCAGAGCTAAATGTTGTGTGGATATCGCCGGTTACAAGTGTGCAAGCTAACCAAACAGGATATCAGTTGCAAGTTAACCCTTTGCCACCCCGTTATGTACAAAAAGAACATCAGCAAGCCGCTTTTAAAGCGTTAGCCAAACGAGGCGAGCAAACAGCTTGCTTATAAAATAACGACATAGTTAGTGAATCTCTTAACCAGGGCTCAGGTTAACTATGTCGTCATGTATTTAGTTTAGTTATTTCGGGCTTGGTTGGTTAGCTCAACCAGCGCTTTACGAACCTCTAACGGGCTGTTGCACTGGGTTTTAAAGTTAATAAAGTAATTACGCTTTTGGCTTTGTATATAAAAACCAGTGGGTAATAAGCCGCTCATTATTGGGGTGTTATCAGCTACGCTGTAGTGCTGCATTAATATGAGCGACATAGCATCTTTATGGTCGTCGTTCATATGACTTATCATGCTTTGCTGTTGGCTTTCGTCCCAGTTTTTTGCCTCATCCTGCCATTCGTTTTGCTCAAGCCAAAATATTTTGCCAAAGCCACCAATGTAACGCACACGAATTACGTCTAATTGCCATAATTGAAAGTCGTGCGCATTGCGATAGCTAGCGGCTTCGGGGTATAGGGCAATATAGTTATTAAGTAAAGTGTGTGCTTGCTCACTTGGCACAACAGAGCCATCGCCTACAAGCGTTACTCGCCCGTGCTCGTTTTGATCGCCGTAGTCGGCGGCGTCAAATACGGTAAGGCTCATACGTGAGTCGTGCTTTAGATTTTTAGTGTGCTGGGCTATATCGCTAATAAAAAAGTAAACACGGCCTTGTTCGTCGCACATATAGGGGGTTACTGAGCCAAACGGGTAGCCGCGTAAATTATTAGAAATAGTCGACATGACACCGGCATTGGTTTTGTAAACCAAGGTGCGTGCATCGTTTAATGCTTGCTCTCTCATAAAAACTCCTGACGTTGAGAAAAAACCATGGGTGCATCGTTATAAGGATGAGGATTTACGTGCAGTTTCATGGCGTACATTTGTTGTAAGTTTGGTTCTGTTAATACGGTGTTTATAGGCCCACTTTGCAACACTTTTTTGTTGTGCAGTAAAATAGCGTCGGTTGCATAAAGGCTGGCTAAATTTAGATCGTGTATTGCAATAATGGCGCTGTTGCCCTGCTCTACAAAGGTTTTAACGCAGCTGAGCAAAGCATGTTGGTGGCGCATATCAAGTGCTGATGTAGGCTCGTCGAGCAGCATTAGTTTTGGCTCAGCCGATTGTGTAAAGGCATCGAGCTGGGCTAAAGTACGCGCCATATGAACACGTTGTTGCTCTCCGCCCGAAAGGGCACTTACGCGGCGAGTTAAATACTGGTTTAAATCCATAATAGCGGCATATTTATGTACTTTTTCGCTTTGCATTTTTAATGACTCTACATACGGATAGCGACCCATTGCAATAAGCTCAAATACATTAAAATCAAACCCTACGTGGTTAGCTTGCATCATGACTGCGCGCTGTGTTGCAAGGCGTTTTTTAGCGTGAGAGGCCAGCGGCTTAGCATTAAAAAGTACACTGCCTGTAAAGGAGTGCATACCTGCTAAGGTATGCAGCAAGGTAGATTTACCTGCGCCATTTTCACCAAGTAGTGCTACAAGTTGCCCTTGTTTAACGCTGCCATTAATAGCGTTTAAAACGCTGTGATTATCAAAGCCAACGCTTAGGTTGTTAAACGTGATCATGACCAACCTCGCTTATTTTTCACTATTAAATAAATAAACAATGGCGCACCCAATAGCGCGGTAATAATGCCAATGGGTAGCTCTGATGGCATGATCACAATGCGTGCTAGCCAGTCAGAAAGTAGCAATACCACTTCGCCAATTAGCATACAAAGCGGCAGCATATTACGTAAATGCGGCCCCACCATTAAGCGGGCAATATGCGGGACTACCAAGCCAACAAACCCTATTAAACCGGTAAGCGCTACAACCGCACCTACCCCTAATGCAACGAGTATAATGACATATAATTTAAGCTTATTGGTGTCTACTCCTAGGTACTGAGCTTGTGACTCGCCAATAAGGAGTAAGTTCATGGGATTTTTTAACCGCCACAGGCCAATTAGGCTGATAAACAGTAACGGCGCAGCTTGAATAATCGTGCTCCAGCTTGCTCCGCCTAATGAGCCCATGGTCCAATAATTTATTAATCGTAGCGCGCTATCGTCGGCAAAAAAACTCAGTAGCCCAATAACAGCGAATGCTAACGCGTTAATAGCGACTCCTACCAATATAAGTGTGGTGATATTAATTTGCCCCTGCTGCTTGGCAATAAAATATACCAGCGAGGTAACGCCAAGCGCCCCTAAAAACGACGCATAAGGTAAATACAACTGAGCGTTAAAATTAAACTGCGCGCTAAGTGCAATAAACGCCACTGCAACCATTGCCGCACCTGCACTAATGCCAATAATAGATGGGTCTGCCAGCGGGTTACGGCAAAGCGCTTGGGTTGCCGCCCCTGTTTGGGCAAGTACCAACCCTACTAATACAGCAAGCACAAAACGCGGCAAACGTATTTGCATTACTACATTAATTTGCAGCGCATCAAACTGATTAAAGTACTTGGGTGCAAGCCAGGCAATAGCTAAACGCCAATCCCATCCTGCAGGGCCATACCCAATGCTTAGTAGCGCCAAAGCAAAAATACAAACAGAGGCTAATAGCATCCATTTATGAGTTTGGCTAAGTGTTATAGGCACAAAGCGGCTCAATGTTAGGGTGTTCATAAGCGGGTTTTATACTCGTTAAGCTCATTAATTGCTGTGGCAATACGTGGCGACATGCCAAGCGAAAGCAGGCTATCCATTACAAGTAAGTTACAGCTTTGCGCAGCTTTTAATAAGCGTAGGTTCGGTTGCTTACAAAAAGCCTGCTTGCCGCCAATGCTTTGTACAACATGCTTTGGCGCAACTAAAAAGTCAGGCTGATTTACAGCAAGTACTTCGGTATTAATTACTTTAAAGCCTGAATGTGTAGCGCCTATATTAGTAATGCCCGCATAGCTAAATAATAAATTAGGGACGGTTTCTTGCCCTGCGGCAACAAGCCCGCGCTCATTAGCTGAGAGTAAAAATAGTGCACTGTGCGTTTGTTGTTTTGCTTTTTCAGGTAATGAGTCTGTAATGTGCGTAATAAGCGATTGCGCTTTTTGCTTGGCGTTTAAATCGGTACCAAGGCGTTTAATTAGCTCAAGTAGCTCATTAACTGAGGTGGGTTTTTTATAATGAATTAGTTTAATCCCAGTTGCCTCAATTTGTTTAAGTGCTTGGCTTCGCCCTGCGCCTTCAAGCGCTAACAAGGTGGTTGGGCGCATTGAAAGTACGCCTTCTGCCGCTAAATCGCGGTAATAACCCACTTGTGGTAATTGCGTAGCTTGCTGCGGGTACATACTAGATTGATCAACCGCTACAAGGGTACTTTGTTTGCCCAGCGCATAAATTATTTCTGTAAGGGTACCGCCAGCACTAATAACGCGCTCCTGTGCAAGTACAGGTTGAGTGACTAAAGCAAACAATATAAATAGGTATTTCATTACAAACTCCGGCTTTTATTTTTCGGCTATTATAACCAGTTAAATCTAAATGAAAATGATTATCATAATTAATTGATCTTAATTTGACTTAGTTGTAACATCCTCGCCATAAATAATAACTATTATCATTTGGAGTTAAAGTGAACCCCTCTACATTTAAATTTACTGCTATAGCAACCTTATTACTCGGATCGGACACTGCATTTGCCGAAAACATAATTGACGATCATATTGTTGTGAGTGGCTCGCGCTTTGAACAAAAGCTTAAAGATGTAACAGGCTCAGTAACGGTTATTACCGAGCAAGATATAGAGCGCCAGCTAGCTGTAGATTTACAAACCATGTTTAAATACGATTCAAGCATTGCAACCACAGGCAGTGGTGCAGGCGCGCAAACACTTACTGTACGTGGTGTTGGTGGTAACCGTGTTGTATTTATAAAAGATGGCCGACGCACCAACGATGGTTATGCAGGCGGAGGGGGCTATTTAGTTGGCCGCAATTACTTTGATGTAGCAGGCGTAAAACAAGTAGAAGTAGCCAAAGGTGCTGCATCGTCTTTATATGGCTCTGACGCACTCGGTGGCATTGTGGTTATAACCACGAAAGATCCAAGCGATTATCTAAAAGATAACAGCAGCTATGTAAAAATGGCACTGGGGTATCAAGGTCAAAGTAACCAAATTGCTGCTGATATTACCGGTGCAAAAGACTTAGGCGACTTTGCAGTAAGCGCAGTTTATAGCCATCGCGACAGCGAAGAAGTACAAAACTACGACGAAAACTTACCCGGTTATGATGCAAAGTCGGACGCTTTATTAGTTAAATTTGAACAACAGCTTGATGAAAAACGCACACTTAAATACACCCTTGATTATTTTAATCAAACGACTGAGCAAGTAATAACCCCCGCGGTTCAAGAAACCGAGGAAGACGACACTAGTTGGTCACTGGCGCTAGATTACCATTCAGAGGTAGCTACAGCTGCGTTTGATAAATGGTACGGGCAAGTGTCTTATAGTAGTTACGAGCAACAAAGTGATGCAATAAGTGCAGCAAGCACCTACACCGATTATAACGACTATCGCTTTGAGCAAAATATTTTAGGTTTAAAAGCGGTATTTAATAAAGGATTTAACGCAGAGAGTGCCGATCACGAAGTGGTATACGGGATTGATATCGATTTATACGACACCACTCGGCCACGTTTAAAAACGCGTGCTTTAGCTGATGGCACCGTTGATTTTACAGACCAAAAACAAAAAGCGTTTCCGGGTGCTGATACCTCTTTAATTGGCGCTTATGTGCAAGACAGTATTTCGTTTAAAAACAGCGCATGGTCGGTTATTGCAGGCGTGCGATATGATTACTACACCCTAGAAGCTAAAAGTGATGAGCTATATGCCGATGCGCAGCTTGATGATATTACCGAATCTGCTTTTTCGCCTAAGCTAGGTGTTATATATCAAGTGGATGATAACTTATCGTGGTATGGGCAATACGTACGAGGCTTTAAAATACCACCACACGACCAAGCCTATCAAAGCCACGGCGTTGAACCGTTTTATCAAATACTACCAAATGCCGATTTAGACCCAGAAAGCAGCGACTCATTTGAGCTTGGGCTTAGGTACGCAAGCAGCGATATTAGCGTAAATTTAAGTGCTTTTTATGCAGCATTCGATGACTTTATTGAAACCGCCGTAGTAGGTGTTGAGCCAACGTACATTCCTAATGTAAACAAAACTCTGTATCAGTATCAAAATATTAGCGAAACACAAATAAGCGGTGTAGAAGCAGGGATTGCCGTGTATGTTGCTGAAAATATTCTGCTTGAGGCAAATGTGGCCTACGTTGATGGTGAAAATAAAGAAACCGATCAGCCACTTACCAGCATTAGCCCGTTAAATGGCTCAATATTGTTAAGTACAGAGCTGGGTAATATTAACTGGACCGCTGCGTTGCGTTTAGCTAAATCGCAATCGGATGTAGTACTTGATGCAAACGATGATAAAACTACGCAAGGGTATGGCTACGGCGTTGTTGATTTATACGCAAACTACGAATGGCAAGCGTGGCAGCTAAATGTAGGTGTACTTAACTTGCTCGATAAAGAATATGTACCTTTTGAGTTGATTGCAGGTCAATCGCAAAGTGCTGATTTTAGCCAATACACCCAACCTGGGCGTAACTTTTCAGCAAGGGTAAGCTATCAGTTTTAATTAGGGCTAAACAAATGGCAATAAACGCTGCATGGGTATGCAGCGTTTGCCTGCCACATATTTACCCAAGTCAAATTACTTAATGGTGAGTATATTCAGGTACACCTCTACATACTTAATGCCCATTAACACTTAATATAAACAGCACTTTTAAAGCCAAAATCGCCGTTATTTATAAATTAATTAATCGCAAAGTCTTGGGTTTCTAAATAGCTGGGGGCGTTTTTAAAATATGCCGTTAGCTTACTTGCAAGCGTTGTATTTATTGCGCTGTCGCACTCTAATTACCCGTTATACTTCCCCCTAGTAAGCGGCACTAAGCTTAACGATTACTTTGTATTTTATGAATTACCAAGCCTTGTTGCTGCGTTAGTTTTACTAATGAAAATGCATTTTTTGTGTTTTATTTGTCGTTTGCTTTTCAACATATAACGGATTTTAAAAGGTTAGTTTGGTAGTAAAACTGCTTTGGGATTAGCGTATTTACCAAATTTTGTTATTGACGATTTAGGGCTTACAAAATAACTGTAAAGGGGGTTAACAGTCACTATAGCAAAGGCATAGCAATGATTTACAAGCCATCAAAAGCAGATGGCTGGCTTAATAAACTCATGCACTCTGTGTAAAGTATTTATCAATTTAAGGTAATACAGAGTATTACTTAACAAAGCTGTGGTTAGCTAATATCGGCCACTACGCATCGGTTACGACCATCCTCTTTAGCATGGTATAGCGCCTTATCGGCACATTTATATACTTGTGCAATATCAGTACTATGCTCAGGCCAGGTTGCAATACCTATAGAAATAGTGATTGTTCCAATGGTGTTTATTTCTGTCGATTCTACTGTTTTACGTAAACGCTCTGCTATTTTATAGGCACTTTGGCTGTTTTCATTTGGTAGCACAAGAACAAATTCTTCACCGCCGATTCTTGATACTATGTCGTCTCTTCTTGATAGTTTTTTAATTATATTTGTTAGCGAAACTAAAGTTTCGTCGCCTTTACCATGTCCAAAAGTATCGTTAACACGTTTAAAAAAGTCGATATCAATTTCTAATATAGCGAATGGGGTTTGCTTTAGCATAAGCTGGTTAAGTAGGCCGTTTAAGCTTCTTCTGTTATGCGTATCTGTTAAGGGATCTGTTTGTGAGTCATGGCGTAGCACACCTATTTGTGCTTGTAATAAAGTAACCTCTCTTAACATCGCTAACTTCAGTTTTTGACTTTCAAAATACCACGACTTCACGCTTTTAAGTTTTTCTAAGCTTTTTGGATCATCGAGTGTATTTGCGTTATCGGCTAATCGCTTTAGCGGCCTTGCTATAAAGTGTGCGAATAAACCAATAAAAATAAATGTGACTAATGCCATAGGTATTGTTTGTTCAATGACTTCAATAGTTAATGTATCTAGCGAAGAGAGCGTTGATTCTAATGGTCTTTGCGCCACTATTCCCCATTTAGATAAAGTAATGGGTGCGTAGCCTGCGAGCATCGGCTTATTTAAGCTATTAATAACCGTTGAAGTGCCTATTTCGCCACCTATAACAGCGTCAATCACAGCATTGTTAGCAATAACGTTGCCGATTCTGGCAGGTTCTGGGTGATATAAAATGCGCTTATTTGAGCTAACAACATAAAGGTACGAACCACCTTTGTAGTAATGTTGTTCTAAAAGCTCATTTAAAATATTTTTCTCTTTTAAATAAAGAGAGCCCCCAATATAACCTAAATACTTATCTTCAGAATCAAATAGCGGGTGCGATATAAAAACAATTAAATTATCAGCTGCCGATAAATAAGGCTCACTAATTAATGGGCGTTTTTCTTTTAGTGCTTCTATTGCTCCTGGAGACTGTATTTTTTGGCCTATTAAACTTTCAAAGTGAGGCGACGTCGCTGCAACTACGCCATGTAAATTAATCACAACAGAGTTAAAGCTATCCGTTTGATGATTTAAACGAATGGCTTCATCGTTTAATAATTTGGAGTTATTTGGTGATTGCTCAATAATTTTAGCTGAGTATTCAAGCTGCTGAAGCGCAGACTTTAAAAAGTTATCAGTTGCGGAGGCTAATTTTTGTGCATAGGCTAAATTACTTTTTAGCGTATATGATGTTAACTGCTCTTTTTGAACCTGATAGGTAGAATAAAAACTCCCTACCAATGTGCTCAGTGCTGCAGAGAATGCGAGTAGCAATATAAGAAATCTTAAATTTAAAGCGGGTAGTAATTTATATAGCAAAGCTGCATTCCAAAGCACTCAAATTCAGCGCGTATTATACGAAGTTAGGTATTATACCCGTTTAAGTGTTTTTAATTAAGTTGGTTTGTTCAATTTAGCGACTATGCGTTAGGGTATGGCGTGATAAATAATATATTCCAGCATTGCCATTTTTTATCCTTTAATCAGTAAAACTCTAGCCAACTAAGTGAACGCACCGAGGTTGTTTATTAAGCTTTAAGATATAAGTTGTTGATGTCGTATAAAAAGGCAATATGACTAATAGATAAGTCAAAGTGTATGGCCATGAAAAAGTTAATATGAGGTCAGGACTAAAAACATCACACTAAGTTTATAAAAAAGGCCAGAAGCAAAAGCTACTGGCCTTTCATTAAAGCCGTCATGTGTTTAGAGACGACGGGATGTTATTTAAACTTATTTACTAACGTTTTTACGACGTCTATTAAACCATACTAATGGAGTAAGTAATAAAGCTATAAAGCCAAAACTACCACCACCGCTAGATTTTGCTTCTGTTACAGGCACTGTTGCTACCGCTTCATTTTTTACCATTACAGTACTTTGTTGAGTCACAGTTGTTACACCATCACTTACGGCAACTTCAAAAACAAGCTCTTCATCTGCAGTAATAGCTGCAGGTGTGAAGCTCAAAGTTGCTGTATCAGTACCAGTGAGCGTAGCATCACTACCGCTAACCTGAGTCCAAGCATAAGTTAGTGTTTGACCATTGCGATCTGACGCTGTTGCTGTAATTGTTCCTGTAGCAGATTCAGTGATTTCCGCTGAAGCGCTTTCGACTAAAACAAGTGGAGCTGCGTTATCACATGCTAGTGAATCACCCGCTACAAGTTCTGAAAATACAGGAGATAAAACGTTAGACATAGTTAGGTTATCAATCCACCAACCTAAATCACTTACTGCGCCATCTGATGAAATTCTAAAGCGTACCTTTACTAAGTTGCCGTTTAGAGCATCACCAAAGTTGATAGTTTCATAATTACCATACGCGCCACTATCTTGTACGTTATTACCTGTGTATGTTTCACGTTCTTGAAGCTCTTGAGAATCGTTTTCGATTAGAACAGCGTCATAGCCAACATCAAATGTGCCGCCAATTTCAGTAGCATCAACCCAGTCACCACCATTAACACTAACTTCTACAACACCACCATCCCAGTTTTCCTCGATACTATAGAAATGCCAGAATGAAATTTCAAAGTCGCCAGAGTAACCGACTTCGAATGACTTACTCTCTACTGCTACATCCGATTGGAAGCCATTATTTACAAGGCGCATTGCTTGTGTGCCTAGCCCAAAGCCACCTTGTTCAAAGAATGCAATATTACTACTATTATCCATTACTTGAGTGCCAGCAGCTAAATCACCACCAAACATTACGTTTTCTTTTAAATCTAATAGTGATGAACTTGCTACTTCCATATCATCTGAAACTACAGCTCCAACAGGCGTTTCTGATTTAAAGCCCATATTTACTTCAAACGTAAGTGTTTGATCAAGCGCTTCAACGATATCATCATCCGTTTCAATTTCAGGGAATGTGACTTCAATTTCTAGTGTTTCAGCTGTACCCGCTTCGTTCAAAGTAACTTTAATATCGTTACTAGTTATTGCTTCGTACGGTTGAACTTCACCAAAAGTAAGTAGGCCATCATTTTCAAATGTTACATCATGATCGCTTATAACTGTCAGCTGTGCTGTTGTACCACTAAGTACTTCACTACCACGGTTAGTAATTGTTACGCTAACCGTACTCGTTTCGCCTTTATCTAAAATATTGTCGTTAGTACAAAAACCAAGCTCTGTACCATTGTACATATTGTTTAAGTCAGCACTTGCAAATGCATAGCTAGAAAGCTGTGTTTTATCTGATTCAACTACACCAGTAAGGTCTTCACTGAAACGATCTGGCGATACTGCGCCAAGACCCATACCACGTTTAGCAAATGCGCCTACCATTAATTTGTAATCAGCAGGGTCTACTGCATAGGCAGCAGCTAAAATAGCATCACGTGCTTCAGTGTAGGTTGGTGCTATAGGTGTTAATTTGTAACCTGCAACTAAGTAATCTGCCATTCGAGTTTGTGCTTCATTAAAGCCATGCTCGTTAATAAGCGTTACGTAGTTTTCCCATAATACAGTTGCCCAAATTTCGCCGGCAGCATGAGGAGAAGCCACGCTTGTTGGTGAAATACCAATATCAGCACCAGCATTTTCAGTAATATGTCGGAACGATAATGCATTTACATCTGTATCAGTTGAATAAGGAAGACGACGAATACCGAAGTAGAAGTCTTCTACAAATGTGCCGCTACCATATGCTTTTTGGAACTTATCGTTACCTGTGATATTTATATCGCTTTCTTTAGCGATAAACATTAATGAGTGGAAATCGCCCCAGCCTTCGCCCATTGCGCGGCCTTGGAAGTTAATAAGGCCTGATGAATTACCGACTAAGCGGTTACTAATGTAGTGACCCCATTCATGAGCAATAATACCATTATCAAACGTACCATCTTTTAATGTTGCTTTGGTAAACATGTTTACAGTAACAACTTCACGAGCATCAATTAGGTCATACATTGCATGACCATCAGCGTAATTTAAACCCATATTTGGAATAGTTACAGTATCGTCTTCACCGCCCATTGGTGCCGGTTCTGCTGTATCTGGGTCATTATTAACAACGATAGTTGCTATTGCACCTGCATCTTGTGCATTTTTTACTTTAATTGTAAATGAGCATGAGCCACGGTCTACAATTGCAATTTTACCCGCTAGTTCAGCTGCATTTATAGCAGGCTCACAACCATCATTCACGCTTGTTGAATCTACTGTATTTCCATCATCTAAACGAACAACTTCTGCAGCCACATCACTGAATTGGTATTTACCAAAGCCAGATTCTTTTGTTGAAGCTAAAAGGCCTAAAGAGTCATGTGAAGTTACTGTAATACCAAAATCTACACCAACAACGGCATCTTTACTGTTGTACAAGTACATTTGCATACGTGGACTAGCACCATCAGCTGGCGTAGACATATTTGCGTTATTACGACCTGAGTTATCTTGAGCTTGTGCTTCAATCGGGTCACCTTCTACGCCGCCACGACCAAAGTTAGATACTTGAGCTACATTTGACGTCTCATCAAAACCATGATCATAGAAAAAATCATGTAAAAAGTTATTCATATAAAACAAGTTAACAATAGCCGCTTTACGGTTTGCGTAGCTATTTGCAACTTCATCTACTTGATAAGGGTAGTCAAATGTGAAGTCTGCTGTTGTTTCAGCGGTAAAGTCACCTTCACTAAAATCTTGAGGTGCAACCACATCTGCGTAAGCAAATACGTTATTACCTGATGTTGTCGTTGCATCATCAGCTAACCATGGGTCCATTGTGCTTAGTTTACTGTAGTAAGATAGAGATACCATTGGCGCGTCTAAAATCTCAGTCTCGTCTACTTGCCCTGGGCCATCTGCAGGAATTACGTCACCGTGCGGGCTTTCCATTGGGTAGCCATCTTGGTTAGCGTAAACACGGTAATTAAAGTCAGCTGCATGAGATTTCAAATCTTTCGCAAAATATACTTTGCTGTTATTCGAATCTACTACATAACTAAAGTAGTCACTTTCTAAAGAGCCAACTTCTGCTACTTCTACTTCAATGTAGTAAGCAGATTTAAGCTCGCCTGCAACTTCAAAAAACACTTCTTTTGCACGTGGTGTACCTAAAACAATCTTAGAGCCATCTAATGATTTAGCCTCATATTTTGCATATCCACCTTCATTACCAATTTTACGAAGTGAGACATCAATATTTGCTAATTCACTAAATGCTTTTTTTATACTTTGCTCAGAGCTTACAAAACCCGTTAATGCAGCAAGTTTATTTTTAGATGACGACGTATCAGCAAAATAACCCGAGCTTGCTACTAGGTTGTACTCTTTATCCATTAACAAGTTGTATTCGCGGTTAAAAACTTCAACACCGTTTACTTGTTGCTTGTATTTTGCACTAATAGAACCGCGTTTTTGCTCTGATAAATCAACCATAACAGCAGAAGATGCTGTTGTTTTACGATTACTAATACCTGTTAAAGTTTCAATATAAAAGTCAGCAGCATATTGATTACGGTTATCAGCTGCGATTAAAGCCATGTCAGGCTTACGCTGACCTATTGCTTGCCATAAAAATGTTGCTTTACCCATTTGTGCATCGTAGATAGATTTTTGACCCGATACAGTGGCGCGTTCGGCTAAGGTTCTCTGCTGAACAGCAGCTAAAGAAGTACCCTGAGTAACTGCATTTGTAGCACTTACATCATAAAATCGGGTTTGTTCAGCGGCCGTTAGCTCACCTGCTGCTAATGTTGATGCTACAACTATGGCAATAGTTGTTAATTTAAATTGAGACATGTATCCACCTGTTTGTATTTATTATATTAAAGCACTTAATGTTTTTTAATTGATTATTTTATGTAAACGCATAGTTAAGTTGTTAATATACATACTTGAATGAAGCTGAATAGCTTTAAATTTAGAGAAAAGTAAACAAAGGTAAACGAATGCAAAAAATAATTTTTACAAGTTCAGTGCCAATAATTGCAGCTTTATTACTATCTGCATGTAATAACAGTGAAAAAACAGAGGTTAACAACTCTCAGGCGCTACCTAAAACAGCAGAAATCATTATAAAAGAACCATCTAAGAACCAGAAAACTGACACTATTTTCCCTAAAAAAGAAAGCAGTCAAGGTATTATGAAAAAAGCATCTAAAAGCATAAATTCATCGGGTGATAAGCTTATTTTTAACTCTGAGCAGTTATTTAAAGGCGACGTTATTTATAATCAGAACTTAAAGCAAAAAGGTGTAGTAACAGGTACTCTTACCATTACATTAAATACCGATACTTTGCCTGATGAGTTAAAAAATAATTATGAGTTAGTTAAGTCGACAGCTCACAATTACACATTACTTGTTGAAAAGGATGTTGATATTGCAGGATTATCTAAAGATCTAAACAATTATAGCTCAGTGAGCAATGTAGAAGTTGCAATTGATTACTCACCTATCGAAACACACTTTTAATCAGCAACAATGCACTTACAACTACCATATTATTAACATGGTAAAGTACTTTGTCAGCACATTTGTAAACTTGGTCTATTTCGTTACTATGCTCAGACCAAGTTGCAATGCCAATAGGAATTATTATAAATCCAATAGTTTACGTATTTATAGACTCAACGGCTTGACGTAATCGCTCTGCTATTTTGCGCACTTTGCTGTTCTTAGGTAAAAAAATACAAATTCTTCTCTACCTAAACGCGCCACAATATTGTCTTTTCAAGATGATTTTTAGTTGAATAGGCAGGTTATTGCATTGCTGATTCTAAAGAGTATAAGTTGTTGATGCTAGTTTATTAGCGTAGGCATAGTTATTTTTAGTGTACGTTTTTAACTGCTCCTTTTGTGCTTGGTAGGTAGAATAAAAGCGACTTACTAAAGTACTAATAAAGGCTGTAATCGTTAAATGAAAAATAAGAAATCGAAGATTAAGGCTATTAATAATTCTTTCGAAAATGAATGCCATCCTAAGTATGAGGCATTCAATACTTGCACCTATAATTGAGCATAAAGCCTGCAATTACACCCTATTAAAAATTTATTACCTAATATCAATAAAGCCAGAAAAAATATAACTTTTCACTAAGTTCAAAACTATAATTTTTCTTCAATTTTTACAATACGTTAATGGTTTTTGTAAAGAAAACCTTCTTTTGCAGTTACTTTAAAAAGTAGTTAAGCTGCATACATTTATCTACTTTTTAGCCTTGGAGTGTGTTTTGCTAAATAAGTGTATTGTACCGTCTATCGTTTTTTTATCTGGGTGTTTAATGCCATTACAATCCTCGCTTGCTAAACCCGTGCTTTCTCTTGAACAACAACTTGGGCAAAAGTTAATACTCGACTTTCGCTACTTTTGCCAGCAAGGAGCAAGTAATAAATGCCGAACTCCAATGACCGAGTTACCTAATGAGCTTGCTACCGCTATTGCTAAATACGATATTGGTGGAATTATTTTATTTTCTGAAAATACCCAATCAATAGAACAAACCATTACGCTTAATAGCCAATTGCAAACAGCTGCAAGTAAATCCAGTAGTAAGCTGCCTCTATTTATATCAATAGATCAAGAAGGCGGACGTGTAGCGCGTTTACCACGCGATGTTGCCACCTCATTTACCGGTAATATGTCGATTGGCGCAACCTACAAAAAACACGGTACGAGCTTTGCGACAAAAACAGCAACTGTTATAGCTAAAGAACTAAACTCGCTGGGTATCAATGTAAACTACGCGCCCACGGTTGATGTAAACATGAACCCCGATAACCCTGTTATTAATGTACGCTCGTTTGGTGAAAACCCAGCATTAGTGAGTAAATTGGGCGCCGCACAGGTTGCAGGATTTGAGAACAACGGTGTTATTACCTCGTTAAAGCACTTTCCAGGCCACGGCGATACAAATGTAGATAGCCATACAGGTTTGCCTAAAGTAAACCATGCAAAAGAAGTTATTTACGAGCAAGACTTAGCACCGTTTAAGCACATTATCGCCAAGCAAAACCCAGGCATGATAATGACGGCGCATATTCAATACCCTGCCCTCGATAGCACAACGTTCATAAGTGTTAATGGCAAAACTATGATAAAACCGGCAACAATGTCGCGTGCAATCATTACTGATATTTTACGTGGTGAGCTTAATTACCAAGGTGTTGTAGTAACTGATGCGCTTGATATGGCTGGCATTAGTAACTTTTTCACACCAACTCAAGCGGTAATAAATACGTTTGCGGCTGGGGCTGACATTGCCCTAATGCCCGTTGAAATTAGAACGCCGGATGATTTAAACAAGCTCGATGACCTTATTAAAGAGCTTGTTGCAGCGGTTAAATCAAACCAACTTGACGAGCAAGAAGTAGCACAATCAGCGATGCGTATAATTACGCTTAAAAATAAATTTAGATTAAGCACTAATTTTGACCCTATTACCGCGCTCATAAATGCAAAGCAAACAATCGGCAGTGCAGCACATCGCGAAATAGAAGCGCAGCTTGCTGTAGAGGCAATAACGCAGGTTAAAAATAATAACAGTACTTTGCCACTTAATTTAAAAGCAGGAAGTAATGTTCATATTATTATGCCAGACACGCGTAAATGTATGGCAATGCAGCAAGCGATTGAAGCTACCAGCCAGCAAAAACTAAACTATAGCTGTAGCAGCCTACAAGGGTTTAACCCTGCACAAGCTAAAACACAAATACACGCTGCTGATGTAGTTATAGCCGGCAATGCAACGCCTAATCAAAGTGCGGTAGAAATTGGCGGTATGGATGATTTAAAAGACGATCCTAATTTTGCACTTAATAATGCAGAGCAACCAAAAGCACTTGAGTCATTATTAAAGATGGCAAAGCAGAGTAATAAAAGCACTGTTTTTATAAGCCTAAGAGCGCCTTACGACATTGCTAAATTTGGCAATTATGCAAATGCTGTACTTGCATCTTACGCATATAATATTGATGTAGATAAAAACGATATTGTGTCTGGTCCCGCTTTTACCGCACTTGCAAAAGTGTTACTAGGAGAAGCACCGGCTAACGGCGTATTACCTGTCACAATAAAACCGCAAAAGGCGCACTAATATGAAACTCAATTGTGATTTAGGCGAAAGCTTTGGCGCGTGGAAAATGGGGCTAGACGATGACGTTATGCCACATATTGATATGGCTAATATTGCGTGTGGGTTCCATGCAGGTGATGCCGACGTAATGACAAACACTCTTGTACTTGCCAAGCAACATAACGTACAAATTGGTGCTCACCCAAGCTACCCAGATAAGCAAGGCTTTGGTCGGCGCTCAATGGTACTTAGCGAAAAAGAGCTTACAAATTGCCTGCATTATCAAATAGCTGCTATTGAGGGCATGGCAAAAGTACAAGGTTTAACACTTAGCTATGTTAAACCGCATGGCGCACTTTATAACGACATGATGGCTGATGAGCAAATATTACAAACCGTTATAAATGCAATTGCCAGGTACCCAATAGATTTGAAACTAATGGTTTTAGCGACTAAAAATGCCAATAAGCACATTCAAATAGCTAAAAGCTCAGGAGTTGATTTAGTACTCGAGGCATTTGCCGACAGACAGTACACCGACGACGGGCATTTAGTGTCACGAACACTTGAGGATAGTGTTCACAATAAAGCTGCATTACTAAAACAAGTAACTCAGCTTTTATCCGATGGCAGCGTGACAACACGAACTGGAAAAAAACTAACGCTCAACGCCCATAGCTTATGCGTACATGGCGACAACGCTGATGGCATAGCGCTTATAAAAGATATAAAAGCCCTGTGTAACTCAGCTAACTAAACTTTTACACAACCTCAAATAGAAGCTGTAAACCCCCTTTACAGCTTTAACTCATAGAGTTAAATAAGAGCTTCATCGCATCCTACTGTTAATTTAATAATCCCTAACATATAACTACTTAGCAAATTAAAAAAGTAACAACAGGGATTAAAATGAAAAAGCTTTTAACACTTAGCCTCATTTTAGGCTGTAGCAATTTAGCCTACGCTGAAACAAATACACTACAACTGCAAGACGTGTTTAATTTAGAATATGCCAATCAAATAGATATAACCGAAGACGGTAAAACTGTTTATTTTGTGCGTAACCGCATGGATATAAAAACAGATCGCAAAGTTGGTAATATTTGGTCTGTTGATTACAAAACCAAACAAATGCAACCGCTAACCTCTGGCGTGCATATGGATTATTCGCCAGTCCTCTCTCCTGATGGTCAACGCCTTGCGTTTATATCAACTCGCGATGGCAGCAGCCAAATATATATAAAATGGCTTAAAACAGGTGCTATGGCAAAAATTAGTAACTTAACGAGTAGTCCACGTTCGATTACATGGAACCCTGATTCTAACCAGCTAATATTTAGCATGTTTGTTCCAAGCGCTAATTCACCGCCAGTGAGCTTACCAGGCAAACCAAAAGGCGCAACCTGGGCAGAACCCGCTAAATTCATCGATAATGTTTATTATCGTTCAGATGGTGGCGGTTATACGCAAAAAGGTTTTAGCCAATTATTTTCCATAGACGCTAACGGTGGTAATGCCAAACAACTCACTCATGATGAGTTTGATAACGCAGGCGATGTAAGTTTTAGTAACGATGGTAAGTCGCTTTATTTTTCTGCGAACAGGCACACAAACAACCAGCTAAAACCCACAAACAATGAAATCTATCAAATCGAGTTAGCCACACAAAATATAACTAAAGTTACTGACCGAAACGGACCTGACGAGCAGCCTAAAGTATCGCCCGATGGTCGTTACTTAGCGTACACAGGTTACGATGATAAACGCACTAACTACGAAAACGCTCAGCTTTATATTCGTGATTTAAAAACAGGTAACACAACTAGCTTAACGCCAGATTTTGATCGTAGCGTAGGTCAAATAAAATGGAGTGCAAACTCCAAAGGCATATACTTTAGCTATGCAGATAAAGGTCAAACTGCCCTCGCCTATCAACCACGCAGCGGCAAGCGTAAAATAATAACAACCCAAATTGGCAGTGTTGCCTTTGGTCGCCCTTATTCTGGTGGCGACTTTGATGTAAGCGAAGATGGCGAAGTAGCCTTTACCCTTGCCGATACTCAGCGCCCTGCTGATATAGCAACAATTAAACGCGGTAACGCGCAGCGTTTAACTACCCTTAATGCAGATGCATTGGGCGACAAAGCTTTGGCTAAAGTGGAAGAAATTTGGATTAAATCAAGTCACGATGAGTTACCTATTCAAGGATGGATTGCTTACCCACCAGAATTTGACCGCAGCAAAAAATATCCGCTAATACTAGAAATACATGGCGGTCCAGTAGCTAATTACGGTCCACACTTTAGCGCTGAAATTCAGCTGTTTGCAGCCAAAGGAAATGTCGTTTTATACATGAACCCACGTGGCAGTGATTCATACGGTAAAGAGTTTGCACAAACTATTCATCATAATTATCCAAGTAACGATTTTGATGACTTAATGACTGGCGTTGATGCGCTAATAGCGAAAGGCTTTATTGACGAGTCTAAATTGTTTGTAACCGGTGGCTCTGGCGGTGGCGTACTAACAGCTTGGATTGTAGGTCATACCGATCGCTTTGCTGCGGCTGTAGTTGCTAAGCCTGTTATTAATTGGATCAGCTTTGTACTAACTGCCGATTTTTACCCGTTTTTTGCTGATTACTGGTTTCCGGGTAAACCGTGGGATCACATCGAGCATTACATGAAGCGCTCGCCTATTAGTTATGTTGGAAACGTTAAAACTCCTACTATGTTGCTCACTGGCGAATCTGACTACCGTACACCAATATCAGAAACTGAGCAGTTTTATCAGGCATTAAAACTACAAGGCGTTGATACTGCAATGGTGCGCATTCCTAATGCATCGCATGGTATTACAGCTCGCCCATCAAACTTAATGACTAAAGTAGCTTATATTCAATGGTGGTTTGATAAACACACTAAATAAACTCTGGGTAATAAATTTATAGCTCAAATAAAAGCCACTTCAAATAAGTGGCTTTTGTATTTACCGCCTTAACATTCAAACTGTAAACCCCCTTTACACTTCTGTGACAGTTAAATATCGGACTTAGCTAAAACTTCAGTTAGTAAAATTTCGGTTTATAGCATTTTTTGTAACTTGAGTTGGTAAAAAATCGGTTTGAGTCACTGTTTATAGCCTATCAGTTAGTAAAATTTTGTTTTATAGCACAGAGAAGTTAGTAAAAAATCGGTTTATAAATTCGCTAAGTTTGCCTATTAAAGCAAAAATCAGTCACTTACCTGCCTTTTAAAGTTGTTGTAAACGCTTTTTACAGCAAAATCACCCCAAATATGCTGTTTTATGAAAGGTTAGTTAAACTCTGATCTGTAAATTCACTCAGGTAGTTAAATAGTGATCCAACATGATTTGGCAAGGGCGTGTTGAACTTTGGTGGGTTAATTTGCAGCAGTATGTTTGGTTTTTAGGCAAGGCGGAGCTTATGTAGTGTGGTTATTCCCCATGAATAGGCGATAACGTAGCATAAATACCAAACATGCGCTGCCCTTTGGGTTCTTTCTAGGGGCGATAAACTCTTTGTTGCTCGGTTTTTACTTAGCCCACTAGGTTACAAACCTCGCGCCGCGATTTAATCGCCCCTAGATTGAACAAATTTCAATCCACAAAGATCAACACGCCCTAGTTAAAGTCTGATCTGTAATTATGCTTCAATGTTCTAACTTTACTTAAAGCAATAAAAAAGGGCCTATTGGCCCTTGAGTAACACTATCTAGTTAGGAATTAAAACTGGTTCATGGTGTTATCTTCACCACCGGCTTTTAGCGCGTTATCACCAGAGAAGTATTCTTTGTGTGTATCGCCCATGTTAGACCCTGCTAGGTCTTGGTGCTTAACAGAAGCTTGCTCACGGCGAATTTCTTGGCGTTGTACATCACGTACATAAGCCAGCATACCCATATCGCCAAAATAACCTTCTGATAAAATATCAGTGCTCAGCGCAGCTGTATGGTACGTAGGCAGAGTAATTAAGTGATGGAAAATACCTGCTTCACGTGCGCCATCGCGCTGGAAGTTTTGCACTAGTAAATCGGCTGCTTGCGCAAGTTCTGTTGCATCCATTTCTGGTGCCATAAGGCCTTTATTGTCGCCAAAGCTTGGGTAAGCACTAAGGTCACGGCCTGCTTCTTCCCACTCTTGATATACTTGCTCACGAAACTTAAGCGTCCAGTTAAACGAAGGCGAGTTGTTGTATACCAGTTTTGCATTTGGCACGTGTTCTTTAACACGATTTACCAGTTCTGCAATTTGCTTAACATGAGGTTTTTCTGTTTCAATCCACAGTAAATCAGCGCCCGACTGCAAGCTCGTAATACAATCTAGTACTACGCGGTCTTTTTCAGTGCCTTCGCGGAATTGAAATAAACCGTTATCTAGGCGAGTTGGTTTACATAACTGGCCATTAATTTTCATTGCTGTGTCGCCTTCATTTAAGTCATCAACACCGTTAATTGGCGTCGTTTCTAAAAATGCATTGTATTGGCTTGCTAAGTCACCTGGTGTTTGCGACACAGGTACTTTTTGAGTAAGGCTTGCACCTAATGAATCTGTACGTGCCACAATAATACCGTTATCAATACCAAGTTCTAAAAAGGCGTAACGTACTGCGTTAATCTTTGCTAAAAAGTCTTCGTGTGGAACGGTAACTTTACCCGCTTGGTGACCACATTGTTTGGCGTCAGATACTTGGTTTTCTATTTGAATGGCACACGCACCGGCTTCAATCATTTTTTTAGCCAGTAAGTAAGTTGCTTCTTCGTTACCAAAACCTGCGTCAATATCAGCAATAATTGGCACAACATGAGTTTCAAAGTTGTCTATTTTATCAATAACAGCTTGAACATCGCCGCCATTCGCTTTTGCTGCATCTAGGTCGTTAAACAAGTGGTCTAGTTCACGTGCATCAGCTTGCTTTAAAAATGTGTAAATTTCTTCAATTAATGCAGGTACTGATGTTTTTTCGTGCATGCTTTGATCTGGCAGCGGACCAAATGCAGAGCGAAGTGCTGCAACCATCCAGCCACTTAAGTATACATAGCTGCGTTTAGTTGTTTTTTGATGGCGCTTAATAGCCATCATCATTTGTTGGGCAGTAAAGCCATGCCAACACCCTAAAGATTGGGTGTACAGGCTTGTGTCGGCGTCATATGCAGCCATATCTTCACGCATAACGTCTGCTGTGTATTGCGCAATTTCAATCCCTGTACGAAAACGGTTTTGTAAACGCATACGGCTTGCGTATTCAGGGTTAATAGCTTTCCATGCGCTGCCTTGTGATTGGCAAAGAGTAGAGAGTGTGTCTGTTTCGCGTTGATATGTTGTCATAATAAAATCCTTCGAACGAGTGTGTAATACCAACCGCATAAATCTTTGATCAATTTAACGAATTAAATTGCACTATAACGTCGTTAAAAATTTTTTATTTAGAATAACTAGATACAAAAATTTTTGCCTAGTTCTAGCGTAATTTTCTTAACGTTAAATAGACCCCATACATAAGCAGATTGGTATAAATTATTTTAATGTTGTGAGAGTGGCTAGGAGTGTGTGCTCCGTTTCGCTTGATTCAACATTAGGCTCCTTTTCTAGATTTAGTAAATTTATAGTTGTTATTGTGGCTATACATTTTGTGAATGGCTAAAAAGCACTCAACATTGCCTTTTTGAGTTATTGTTGCCTTAACGCACAAGCACACAACAACATCGCGACCGTTTAAGGAAGGCAATTATGTCCCACACTCTCACACATTCAGGACTCAGCGTAGACACACAACTCGCTGATTTTGTTAAAAATCAATTACTACCAGGCACTCACTTAAGTGAGCATCAATTTTGGCAAAGCTTTGCACATATAGTTCAAACACTTACCCCTACAAATAAGGCACTGCTTGAAAAACGAGAATTGCTTCAACAGCAAATAGATGACTACCATCTTGCTAATAAAACGTGGGATAGCGTTAAGTACCATGCCTTTTTGCAAGATATTGGCTATTTAGTTAAAGAGCCTGCCAACTTTGAAATTGAAACCCAAAATGTAGAACCCGAAGTAGCCCTTACAGCTGGCCCTCAGTTGGTTGTGCCTGTAAGTAACGCACGCTTTGCACTTAATGCCGCTAACGCACGTTGGGGTTCGTTATACGACGCTTTATACGGTACAGATGTGTTAAGCGAAGACGATGGAGCCGAAAAAGGCAATACCTACAATCCTGTTCGTGGTTTTAAGGTAATGGCCTACGCTCGCCAGTTTTTAGATAAAGCATTGCAGTTAACTAATGGCTCGCATATAGAAAGCACTAATTATTCAGTAGTAGATGGCGCACTTTTAATTACGTTACGTGATAGCTCTCAAACCACATTAGCTGACCCATCTCAGCTTATTGGCTATCAAGGTGAAGCACAAAACCCAATCGTAGTGTTATTAAAAAACAATGATTTACACATAGAGCTACATATCGATCACCACCACATTATTGGCCAAGCAGATAAAGCAGGCTTAAAAGATGTAGTGTTAGAGGCCGCGCTTACAACTATTATGGATTGTGAAGATTCTGTAGCTGCGGTAGATGCAGAAGATAAAGTACAAGTTTATAAAAATTGGCTTGGTTTGATGCAAGGTAAACTAGTTGAATCGTTTAAAAAAGGCGATAAAACTGTAGAGCGCACTCTGCAAAGTGATAAAACATACACCGCACTTGATGGTGGCACCGTTACTTTAAAAGGCCGTAGCATGATGTTTGTTAGAAACGTTGGCCATTTAATGACGAATCCTGCGATTACCGATGTGTACAATCAACCGGTATTTGAAGGCATTATGGATGCGATGTTTACTGCCACCGCTGCCCTGCACGACCTAAATAAAAAAACAGGTATTAAAAATACCAGCGCGCAAAGTATTAATATAGTAAAACCAAAAATGCATGGCCCTGAAGAGGTAGCGTTTACTAACACTTTATTTAGCTTAGTAGAGGAAGCGCTAAGCTTACCTAAAAACACGCTTAAAATGGGTATTATGGATGAAGAACGCCGTACTTCTGTAAACCTAAAAGCCTGTATTTATGCAGCCAAAGAGCGTGTTGTATTTATAAATACTGGATTTTTAGACCGAACAGGCGATGAAATTCATACCTCTATGCAAGCGGGCGTTGTGCTTCCAAAAGCACAGATTAAGCAGCAATCATGGATACAAGCTTATGAGGATCGCAACGTCGATATTGGCCTTGCTTGTGGCTTAAGTCATAAAGCACAAATAGGTAAAGGCATGTGGCCAATGCCAGATAAAATGGTATTAATGATGGAGCAAAAACAAGCGCATCCTAAATCAGGCGCTAATACAGCATGGGTGCCCTCCCCTACAGCCGCTACCCTACATGCAATGCATTATCACGATATAAACGTATTTACTGAGCAGCAAAGTATAGCTAAACGTACTATTGCGAGCCTTAATGACCTGCTTACACCGCCGCTAATGACAGACCCTAAAACGCTTTCAAAAGAAGATATTCAAAGCGAGCTTGAAAACAACGCACAAGGCATTTTAGGTTACGTTGTACGTTGGATTGATCAAGGCGTTGGCTGCTCAAAAGTACCCGACATTAACCATATCGGGCTAATGGAAGACAGAGCAACACTGCGTATTTCAAGCCAGCATATGGCTAATTGGTTGCTAAATGGCGTGTGTTCACAGGCGCAAATAAAATCAACAATGGCTAAAATGGCCAAAGTAGTTGATGGTCAAAACGAGCACGACACTGCGTATACACCCATGGCAATAAACGAAGAAACCCTTAATAACAGCATTGCGTTTCAAGCTGCACTTGCACTGGTTTTGGAGGGTGTAACACAACCTAGTGGTTACACTGAACCACTACTACATAGCTACCGTATAAAATATAAGGCACAAAAAACGAATACGCTTTAACCGCTTAAGCAAAGTTCAGATTAAGTGCTAAACCAGCTTTTAAGCTGGTTTTTTATCGCCTAAAATTAGAATAACATCACTTTTAAGGCATTTTAAAGGTATATAGATAATACACATGAATATCTAACATTTATTCAAACGTAAAAAAGCGTGTTTTGCATACACAAAACACGCTTTTTAAAGCTTTAGCTAATTAAATCTAATTTTTTACAATGGCATTGTGATAAATATTTTGTACATCGTCACAATCTTCAAGCATATTTATAAACTTATCAAAGTTAGCAATAACTTCTTCGTCTTCAATTTCAATATTAACTTGAGGAATAAACGTAATTTCGTCTACTTCAAAGTTAATGCCTTCAAATGCGTCTTCAAGGGCAGTTTTAGCTTTAAAGTATTCTGTTGGCGGTGCAAATACCGATATTTTACCGTCCTCGGCTTCAACATCGCTAACATCAACATCAGCCATCATTAATGCTTCTAATACTATTTCGTCGTCATCACCCGCAAAGCCAAGTACCGCATAATGATCAAACATATGTGCTACGCAGCCAGGAGTACCAATTTTTGAGTCTGTTTTAGTAAATGGCAAACGTACATCTTTGATAGTACGGTTCGGATTGTCAGTTAAACAGTCAACTATAACCATGCAATTACCAGGACCATAGCCTTCGTAACGGGCAACAGAGTAATCTTCCCCTGCGCCACCGGCTGCTTTTTCAATTGCTTTATCGATAACGTGCGCGGGTACTTGGTCTTTTTTAGCTTTTTCGATTAGACGGCGTAGTGTTTGATTTACTTCGGGATCGGGATCGCCACTTTTTGCTGCAACGTAAATCTCTTTACCATACTTTGAGTTTACTTTTGTTTTTGCATTGGCTGTTTTGATCATAGAACTTTGACGAACTACAAATGCTCTGCCCATTTTGTGCCCCTAATGAATACGTTACGTTTTGCGGTATTTTACCAATTCAAAACGTATTGGGCTAGGAACAAACGTTATTTTGTAATTTAAATAACGTAGCACTTATTCTTAAATAAATTTAATAGTACGCTATTTAACATAACTCTATTTTTTCAGAATAACTCTCAACTAATGTCACTAATTCAACAAAGTCATGTAAAACGTAATCTGCCTGATCGGCATAAGCAGGCGTTGACTCTGGAGCGTATAAACACGCGCGCATATTTGCATTGTGCGCAGCTTGAATGTCGTAAAGGTAATCGCCTACATAAAGTAAATTTCTGGCGTTAATGTTCCAAAGTGTAGCAATGGCATTTAAAGCGCTGGGATCTGGCTTTGCTGGGGCATCGCTTCGCGTTAAAACTGTGCTGATAGGGAGTGGATTATTTTGTAATTTAATTGCCGCTGCTTTATCAAAATTGCGAGTAACAATCGCCATCGGAATATTTTTAGACTTTAAAGCATGAATAGCTTCACTCACACCAGGTAATATACTGGCATGTTGTGCATCTATTAATTCGTGTTGGTGAACTATATTCATTGCCTCTTCACGCATATACGGTGAGGGCAACTGAGCGATGTAATCAAGTAAGTCTTGCTCGCAAGGGCAACCTATTTGGGCCTTTATTAATGCAAAATCTAATTCTGATGAAACCAATGTTCCATCTAAATCAAAAATCACTCCAAAAATAGCCTCAACCTGAGTAGTCATATCATTCCCTGAATTTAGTTATTACTAAATGAAATTTAAACATAAAATTCTCTACTGCTTATGCCCTAGGCCGGTAAATACAAAGGGATAAATGAAACTAACTATATTTAAATATTAATACGCACCATTATCAATCTATTGATAACAAAGTAATTTAAGTGCTTGATATATCATGCGCAAAAAAAGGTAAATATACAAATTGAACTCACAAATTTTACGTAAATTTACAAATAACAGATCAAACATGAACGCAGTTTAAACGTATGAAGAAAACGCGCACATAAACTGCTGTGCGCGTCGGTTGGGGAAGTTTTAAATATTAATTTTGCTCAAAGCGGGCTTCGAGCCAAGTATTATCTTGAGCAAAGTTTAAAGTTTTAATCTTACCTTTGCCCTCAACGTTTACCATATTTACCTGAGATGGCCATAAATCACGAAGTGCGCCATTACTCATTTTAATTCCTTCAATGTTTTCAGGAATTGGTGCTTCTTGGTAAACCCAAAAAAACTTACCATCAACTTGTGCTCCCACAAAGTTAAGTGGTAAAGGTTCACCACTTAACGTTTGTAGAGCAACATGCGATTCAACATACTTAGCAAAACGTTGTTGGTCGGCTTTATTACTAATAATATCAATTTTGCCTTTAAACAATGTTCCTACGGCGTGTTCGGTATCATGTAAATAAAAGCGATGCATTAATTCAACATTATGCGTTCGTTTATTAAAAAGCACGGTTGTAACTGACGATTTTAGTTGATGCGCCATACTTGGCGCAGCAACTAAAAGGCAAACAATAATAAGCAAAAAGCGCATTATTGCTGCTCCTCACCGTCATCCTTTTCGTCTTTCTTCTCATCAGTTTTAAGCTCAGTTTTAATATCTTGCATGATATCGCGACTTACTTTAGCTTTACTCTTTTCCTTTTTAAACACTTCAATACGTGAAGGAATAATACGACGAGGGTAGTTATTGTTTTCAACATCTACGTCAGCTGTTTCCCAGCCTGGGTCAACAGTAACTGATACAAGCGGTTTGTTTTTATCGGTAACAATCAGCTTTTGAACGTTTTTATAATTACGACGCCAAATTTCAGCAGGAATATAGCGCTCTTCTTTAGTGCCATCTTCATATGTTAGCTCTAATAAAATAGGCATTACCAAACCACCAAGGTTTGAAAATTCCATAACGTAATAGTTTTTATCTTCTTCTAAAGCACGCTCAAGCGTTTTACGCTCCCACGGCTCTAAGCCTTTTAAAAACTTATTGTACGAGTTACGTTCTTTATTGGTTACAGTAAAACGGTCGTTTTCGTCATAAAAATCGGTAACATCAGAGTTTTTCTCAACCCATGTTTTTTTACCTTGTGCGCGGTTACGCTCAACAAATAATGAAGTAGGTTTGTCTGCTTCAATATCACGTAAACGGCTGTAATCAATATCAGGGTTTTTAGTGTCTAAACGTAGTTGATATACTTTATCTAAAGAGATATCTACATGGTCTGTGGTGTAAAACCAGCCACGCCAAAACCAATCTAAATCAACACCAGAGGCTTCTTCCATTGTACGGAAAAAATCAGCTGGAGTAGGGCGCTTGTATTTCCAGCGCTGAGCATACTCTTTAAATGCAAAGTCGAATAAGTCACGACCTAAAATTACTTCACGTAAAATATTAAGGGCTGCTGCAGGTTTAGTATAAGCATTAGGACCTAAGCGTAATACACTGTCTGACTGAGTCATAACAGGTACTTGGTTTTCAGACTTCATGTAGCTCACTATATCGCGAGGCTCAACACCCCAAGGAATAGTAGGATCCCATTCACGACCAGCAACGCCATCTAAAAAGCTATTTAAGCCTTCATCCATCCACGTCCATTGGCGCTCATCTGAGTTAACAATCATTGGAAAGTAAATATGACCCACTTCATGAATAACTACGCCAAGTAAAAAGCGCTTTTCAGCTTGAGAATAAGTACGTGTACCATCATCTTGTAACTTAGTACGCGGGCCGTTAAAGGTAATCATTGGGTATTCCATACCGCCAACAGGGCCATTTACCGATTGCGCAGTTGGGTATGGGTAGTCAAAAGAATACTTAGAGTACACTTCCATTGTGTGTACTACCGCTTCAGTTGAGTACTTCTCCCATAAGTCACCACCTTCTTTAGGGAAGAACGACATTGCCATAACTAAAGGTTGAACGTCACCACCTTGCTGATAACCCTTTGCATCCCACATAAACTTACGAGACGACGCCCAAGCAAAGTCACGTACGTTTTGCGCTTTAAAGTGCCACGTTTTAGTTTTGTCGGTGCCTTCTTTTTCGTTTTCTAGCGCTTCTTCTGCGTTAACAATAAACACAGGACGCTTAGATGTTTCGGCTTGCTTTAAACGTTTACGCTGAGTACTTGTAAGTACTTTGCTCGCGTTATCAAGTTTACCTGTTGCCGATACAATGTGATCTGCCGGAACAGTAATCTCAACATCGTAATCACCAAACTCAAGCGTAAACTCACCTGAGCCTAAAAACGGCTTGTTTGTCCATGCTTCGTAATCGGTATAAGCCGCTAAACGAGGAAACCACTGAGCAATTAAGAATATGTCGTTGCCGTCCTCTTCAAAGTGCTCGTAACCAGAACGTGCACCCACTGCATCTTCTTCAACAATGTTGAAGGCAAAGTTCATGCTAAATTCTACTTCTTTACCTGGTTTTAATGGCTCGTTTAAATCGATGCGCATTAAGGTATCAACTACGGTTACGCGTAGCTCTTTACCATCGTCATCTTTTACGCCACTGATTGTATAACCCAGTTCGTTGTCGCTCATAAATTGCTGACGACGTAATTCACCTAAACTTAATTTAGCGGGCTTTTGAGCTGGTAGGCTTTCTAAAGTGCTTTTAAACGTTTTAGTTGTTTCGGCAATAGAATCACTTTTAAAAATATTTTGATCTAACTGTAACCATAAATATTTAAGCGTATGTGGTGAGTTATTTTTATATTCAATGCTTTGGCTACCGGTAATGCGGTGCTTTTTTTCATCTAACTTCACATCAATATCGTAATTTACACGTTGCTGCCAGTATTTTTCACCTGGTTCGCCAGCGGCACTACGATAAACATTGGGTGTAGGAAGTGCTTCGTCTAATTGACGAAATTTATCAACAAAAGAACCTTTTGTTTGCTCAACCGAAGACGCCATAGCTGCACTCGATATTGCGAACGGCAATACAAAAGCACTTAGCGTAAGACCTATTTTTTTCATTGTTAGTCCTAATATAATTTTGTGAGCGTACTTTGACAAATATACCAGTTAGCTTCAATAAATTAGCGACCAAGTACCGTATTTTTAGGGTGATGTTCACTTAGTTTTTTAGATTGAAAAATACAATTATTTTGTAACAAAATACGAACAGATAAAAACTGTAAAGGGGGTTTACAAAATTGGGTTTTAATAATGGTTTTGATCAGTTAAATACAAAGTCCCAGAACTTAAAAAAATATCATTCACTTTATATATATTGCTAAAAAAGTATTGCTTTGGTATTACCAGGTAAACCATTAATCCTACGTATAAGTATTACTAATTCGAAACAAGTAAAATGGCCTAAAAGCCCACTCTACTGAACAAAAACACAGTGAAAACGAGTAAATAATTGGCTCAAATATTGCCGAACTCCATTAATATTCGCTATTTGTACGATAAATGACAAATAGTGTAATTTTAGGTTGATCTTTAGTGCTGTTTATATTTAAAATCGCCAACCTTTTTATTTGAGGCAAATAAATTCGTCACATTTATCCTCAAATTAATATCGATTACTAGCAAGAAATGCGGTGGGCTTATGGATTTTTACATCCTAAAAAAACAACAAGAACTAATTGCGATTCCAGCAAGTGAGAATAACTGTAAGCAGTATCTCGATTCGGGTTATTTTTATATCGATAAAGTAGCAGCGTGCAACGAAACTAATGCACTAAAGGCGCTACACGCAAAACAAACTAAAACGTTAAAAATTCCATTATTAATGGCACTTTTAGCATTACCGGTTGTTTTTTCAGCTTGGTACAGTTTAACCTAACGTAATGCATGCCTTAGGCTTGCATCTTTAACAGCCTTGGGTATATTGGCGCTCTTACGGTTTTATTAAGAGCGCGACATGAAAGTCCTCCACACCTCAGATTGGCACCTTGGCCAACAATTTTACGAACACGATCGCCGTGTTGAACATCAAGCTTTTTTTACATGGTTATTAGCCACTCTTGTTGAACAACAAATAGACTTACTTTTAGTTGCTGGCGACATTTATCATACAGCGACTCCAAGTGCTAGCGCTGAAAATCAGCTTTATCAATTTATTAAAGACGCCAAAAAAGCATGCCCACTATTACACGTAGTGATTATTGCGGGTAACCACGACTCTGCAAATCGTATTTTGGCAGCTCAGCCATTACTTGCACAGTTTGATACTCACGTAGTAGGGCGCTTTGATGTCGCAACACCCGATGAAACTGTTATTACCATAAATACCAATGGTAAACGCGCTGTAATCGTCGCTATGCCATTTTTACGCGCAAGTGATGTAAGTTTACTTAGCCAAACCGAAAACGGTCCTAGTTATGCTCAAGGCGTTTCAAAAGCTTACGAACTTGCACTAGAGCAAGCTACTAATATAAACGAGCAAAACTCACCATTAATAGTTATGGGGCATTTACACGCAAAGGGCGGGGACATCTCAAGTGATTCTGAGCGTAACTTAGTAATAGGTGGTGAAGAGTCTATTTCAGCCAATGTATTTGGTAAACAAGCCAACTACGTTGCCCTTGGGCACTTACACAAAGCGCAACAAGTCGCTAAAAGTGATGTTATTCGCTACAGCGGCACACCTATCCCTATGTCGTTTTCAGAACGTAACTACACGCACCAAGTAAATGTTGTTGAGTTTATTATTGATGAAAAACAACATATTAGTACAACTGTAAACCCCCTTTACATTCCGCGCTCTGCCGATGTAATTATTTTACCAAAAGGGGAGTGTGTACCATTAAGCGAACTATGCGAGCAAATTAAAGCGCTCGACACTGCACAAAATACAATAGCGCCTTATTTACGTGTAAAGCTTAAATCAAGCGATACCGACACAACATTCAGAGAACAAATAGAACAAGCACTTGAAGGTAAGCATATTAAATTTTGTGGTATTGAACGTGTACGTGAGCAATCAGCGCAAAATGACGACAACACCGTATTTGAAGATTTAAGCGAAGTTGAAATGCTCAATCCACTAAACCTATTAGAACAAGCGTTCGCAAACGATAAAGACATGGCAGGGCAAAGCGTACCCGATGAGCTAAAAGCACTTTTAAGTGACGTGATAAACGAGCTTACGGAGCAAGAACAACTATGAAAATAACCGCAGTTCGTATTCATAATTTAGCCTCAATAGTTGACGCTGAAATAGACTTTACTAAAGCCCCATTAAAAGATGCAGGATTATTTGCGATAACAGGCGATACTGGCGCTGGTAAAAGTACCTTTTTAGATGCCATTTGTTTAGCCCTTTATACAAAAACAGCGAGGCTGCGCGGTGATAAAGGTAACTTAATTGAGTTTAACGGCGACAGCATTAAGCTTAATGATGCGCGAAACTTGCTACGCAGAGGTACATGGGAAGGCTACGCCGAGGTCGACTTTTTAGGACAAGATAAACAGCTTTATCGTGCGCGCTATACAATTGCACGAACCCATAAAAAAGTAACAGGCAAACTTAAAGTAGCAGAGCACACTTTAGTAACCCTGCCAGACGAAACCCTTATAGCTGACAAAAGCCACACAATAAAAGAAGTCGAGAGCAAAATAGGGCTTAACTTTGAGCAGTTCTCCCGTGCCGTACTTTTAGCGCAACATGAGTTTGCTGCATTTTTAAAAGCCACTGGCGATGAGCGAGCGCAACTTTTAGAGTGCTTAACAGGTACCGATAAATTTAGCCGTATTGGCGTGCGTATTTTTGAACGTCATAAAGAGCAAGTAGCAAAGCTTGAAGCGCTTAAAGCTGGTCTTGAAAGCTATACTTTGTTAACCCCAGAAGAACTTGAGCTACAACAAACCAAGTTAACCGATTTAAAAGCGCAAACCGAACACACTAAAAAAGAGCTATCCAAAACCGAAAAAGCACTTAACTGGTATCAGCAAGCTACAGTACTTGAGCAAAACTTACTGCAAGCACAGCAAACCCAGCAACAAGCAAGCTCAGCGCTTGAAAGTATCGTTGAGCAAAGCGAGCAGGCAAAACAAGCTAAACAAGCGCTTGAAATAAAAGATAACCGCAGCCGTTTTAATTTGTTAACCGATCAAAATACGGCGTTGGATCAGCAAATAATATCGCTTAAAAGTGTTGATCATTTAGCGGTAATTAACGAGCGTAATACCGCGCTTACTAAGCATACCGAGCTGCTTAATAACGCCAATGAGCAAAAACAAAATGCAGCGCCCGTTATAGCTAAAGCGCGAGAGCTCGACAGCAACATTGCCTTGCAAACTCAAGCTGTAAAAGGTACTGAGTCGCAAATAACCAAAGAGCAATCTCAGTTTGATGAGCTCAAACAACAGCTTAAACAAAGCAATAATGAGCTTGATCTCGCTAATACCGACTCAGCTAAAAGCCAGCAATGGCTTAATGAGCATGCACAGCTGCATGTTTTAGCAAAAGACTGGAGCTACTATCAGCAAAGTTTTAATACCTACTTAAATGCACAGCAGCAATTAACCGCAAACCTTACGCAAAGCCAAACTCTTAATAGCGAGCTTGCAAATCAGAGCGATCTTTTAAATACGCAAAATAATAAAGTGCAGCAGTGCGAGGAGGCACTTAGTGGTGAGCAATCAACTTTACAGGCATTAAATACTCAGCTTAATGAATTTAATGCAGAGCACTGCGACGCGCAGCTAAAAAGTATTGATTACTTAAAAGAGCAGCGAGAGCGCTACGGGCAATTTAACGCAG
The DNA here is from genome assembly GCF_002836695.1 of Pseudoalteromonas sp. 78C3. Lineage (NCBI taxonomy): Bacteria > Pseudomonadati > Pseudomonadota > Gammaproteobacteria > Alteromonadales > Pseudoalteromonadaceae > Pseudoalteromonas > Pseudoalteromonas sp. 78C3. The sequence goes on along the minus strand of NZ_PJAV01000142.1, from coordinate 14,930 downwards.
AACTAAAACAAAGCACTCAACGCCAACAAGTACTTAATCAGCAGTTAAATGAAAGCCAGCAAGCCCATGCTTTACTTAATCAGCATTTAATAACCAGCGAGCAAGCGCTTAAAGGTAGCGAGTACGCACTTAACCAAGCGCGCTTAAGAGCCAGCGAAAACGTAGAACATTTACGCACAGAGCTTCGCCCTAATGAGCCTTGTTTAGTGTGCGGTGCAACTGAGCACCCGTATGCGGTAAATCAAAATCAGCAATTAAATAACTTAATTATTGATTTTGAAAATGCTTTTAATGCCGCTAAAAAGCAATTTGACCATGCACAAAGCGAGCTGCATAAGCATCAAACTCAACATGCCGTATTAACTGCTGAACACGGACAACTTGAGCAAATAATACAAACAGCAAAAGCTAAACAGCTCGACATTAAAAATACCATGCAAGGCGCACGCACCGAGCTTAACGACTTAACGCCTGATCAGCTTGAAGTAACTTATAAGCAATTAAACGATCAGAAAGCGCAATACTTTGAGCAGCAAAAACGCCAACGTACACTGCAAACTAAAGTAAATGAGCTACTAGCAGCACTTAAAGCTGAGCAGCAAGCACAGCAGCAGCTTAGTAATAAACACCTTGAGCTTACACATCAGCAAAACCAAATAACGAGTAAACATAGCGAACTAAGTGCGCAAATTAACGAGCTCGGTACAACGCTCAATAGCCAATTTGAAAACAGTGATTTTTGGCAGCAACTACAAACCAATGCGCTTGAACTTAACCAGCTGCACGAGCAGGTTACGCAGTATCAGCAAACTCAAACGCAACTTGAGCAAAGCCAAAAGCGTCAAGACACAGCTAATGAGCAAATAAAGCAGCTCACACCGCTTATAAGTAACAACGAGCAATCGTTAAAAGTACTTAATGAAGAGTTTGTAAAAGCTAAAGAGCTATTAGACGCTGTACAAATTGAGCGCTCAGCTTTATTTAATAATGAGCAAATAAGTGCAGACGACTACCAAGCAAAACTCACAAGTGAGCAAGAGCAAAAACAATCGCAGGTTCAAGCGAGTCAAAAAGCCTACGACGACGCGATAAAACAACGAGATGGGCACGCTATAACGCTTAAAAATGTAGAGCAACGCTTACTTGAAAGCAGCCAAGAATTAGCAACACTTGAAGCACGTTATAACCAGTGGTTTACTGACTTTAAAGCGCAATACAGCAATACAACGCACGAACAGGTCAAAATTTTACTAACGCTTAGTAGCGAGACTATTAAAGCGCATTTAACTCAGCACGAGCAGTTAACTCAAGCGCTAACAGATGCAAACGCCGCATTAAAACAGCAGCAACTTACTCTTGAAAAACACAACAGTAGCGATAAACCAACGCAAAGTGCAGAGGTTTCAAATACTCAACTAAGTAGCTTAAACGAGCAACAAACGCAGCTGCAAAATTCATTACTAGCAACTAATACCGCTATTGAGCAACACAACCAAAACGCAAAAGCGCTTGAAGGTAAGCAGGCTGAGTTAACTAAACTTAAAACGCTGGTTGAACAGTGGCATTTGCTTAATAAAGTCTTGGGTGATGCAACGGGTAAAACCATGCGTAACTTAGCGCAAACACAAACGTTAAAAATATTACTGCATTATGCCAACAGCCATTTAAAAACGCTCAATAAACGCTACGAATTAACCGCCATAGCGCAAACACTCGACATTGCAATTATTGACCGCGACATGGCCGACGAGCAACGCTCTGTTAATACACTCTCAGGCGGGGAGTCATTTTTAGTATCGCTCGCACTTGCACTTGGTTTAGCATCGCTTTCGTCAAACAAAGTACAAATCAATTCTTTGTTTATTGACGAAGGGTTTGGTACGTTAGACAGCGAAACCCTAAGCATTGCAATGGACGCTTTGGATTCTTTGCAAGCACAAGGCAGAAAAGTAGGCGTTATATCGCACGTAACACAAATGAGCGAGCGTGTAGCCACTCAAGTGCATGTAGCCAAAAAGCCAGGTGGATATTCCACAGTTGAAGTTTTATAAGCAACATTACTGAAAACAAGGAGATACAATGCCAACGTTTACAGGCGAGCAAGCAACACAATACGATAGCCGTATAACCCGTTTAGTTCCTGGTTATGAATTATTACATCAGCTCACTAACGCACAGCTAAAAGCAACGCTAAGCGATAATGCGCATATTTTAGTAGTAGGGGCAGGCACAGGCAAAGAAGTACTTGCACTGGCTGCATTAAACCCTACATGGCAATTTACCGCGCAAGATACATCAGCCGATATGCTTGCTATCGCGAAGCAGCAATTTGATGAGCAAGGCATAGCAAGCCGCGTCAATATTCACAACGGACCTGTTAATAAATTATCGGTTAAAGCCGATGCCGTTTTATGTTTATTGGTAATGCATTTTGTACAAGATAATGGCGATAAAAAAGAGTTATTAAAAGCGATTAAAGGAAGCCTTAAAAAAGACGCCAACCTTTATATTGCAGATTTAATGCGCCCTGAAACTTCATTTGAGCGCGAAGCTCAGCTTACAACGTGCGCGCAATTGGGTTTAACCGAAACAGGTAAAACACAAACAGGGCACGACTTAGAAAATGAGTTTTACCCGCTAGATAGAATGCGCTTTAGCGAACTGCTAAATGAGTGCAAATTTGGCATTCCGAAGCTGTATTTTAAAGCGCTAGGTTTTAGTGGGTATGTAGTTTAAGTTTTACAAGCTGAACAAGCACCCGCGATTCAGCACCAATAAAAACACCGAGTGAACAAACTCGGTGTTTTTATGTAAACCTCTCTACACCACGCTTTTATTTTATACGTAGGTCGGTTAAGCGAAGCGCCACCCGACGCTCTAATATCCACATCACTCAGATCATTGCTGTGCCAGCAATCCTAACCAATCTCTCCAAGCGCTTTCATTGCAGCTTGTGCTTTATCTGTTTGTACAAAAATATGGTCGTGATAAAACGCAGCTACTACATTAGCGCTAATGCCATGCTCAGTCAGCTTTGCAGATACCGCAGCAGTTAGCCCAACGGCCTCTAAGCTTGAATGTACATTAAGAGTAATTAAATTATATTTACCCTCGTAAGTAATACCTGCTTTATCGGCGGTTTCAGCTTTTAAAATAAGGGTTAGCCCTTCCTCTTCAACATAAGTGGCAAGTGGCTCTAAATGAACATAATCGGCAAGTGAGCCTGCTAAGCAACAAAAAATATACTCGCCTTGCTTAAGCGCTGGCTGCATTGATTTTAATAATTCGTTTAACTCTAAAATTCCGGCCATGGTCGTTCCCTACAATTTGTTATTTAGTCATTTTTAGCTGCGCGACTAGTTCGCTTAATCTCGCAATTTTTATATTACTTAACTGTCTATAATCAAAATATGGGCACACAATAATGTTGTTACTGGTGTCTATTGCAAACTCGTCGTCGAGCCAATCAAATTGTGCATGTAACTTACCTTGTTGTAATAAGTTTTTAGCGTGCGTACGACCGGCAATTATGTGCAACTGGTTTTTATTGCTAGTAGCTTTATTTGCACACGTAATAGTAGTGTTAGGCGCGCTAAATAGCAGGGCAGTTTTACTGTTTTCTTGCAGTAAATACTCATCGCGATATTGTTGCCAAGTAGAGGCTTGTTTAGCAAATGAATAATGCTCACTTGGCAGGGCAAATAGCACTTTTGCGTACACGTTAAACACTTTGCGCCAACCATTACCACAGTGCTGGTTTATGGTATTTATTTGCTCATTTATAACCGGCTCAAGGCATTCGAGTGTTTCAAAAAACGGCATTGGCGGCGCTTTTGCTACGTATACCGCCACGCTAAATTGCGTATCACCTAAGCCAACTAATTGGGTATTCAAGTTAGTTAGCCTTGTTTTGCGCTAAAATACGGTCGAGGTTATTTGCAAAGTTTTGGCGATCGGTTTGGCTAAGTGGCGGCGGCCCACCACTCATTTCTACGCCACTTGAGCGCATGGTATCCATAAAGTCTCGCACGTTAAGTATTGAGCGGATATTCTCGGTGGTATAAAGCTCGCCACGCGGGTTGAGTGCTTGCCCGCCGTTATCAATTACTTCACTTGCTAGCGGAATATCGCCCGTAATAACTAAATCGCCTTTTTCAATACGTTTTACTATTTCGTCGTCGGCTACATCAAACCCTGACGATACTTGTACGCGGCTTATGTATTTTGACGGCGGGATACGCATTGCGTGATTAGCCACTAAAATAGTCTCGATTTTCATACGCTCAGCAGCTCTAAAAAGTATTTCTTTTATAACAACAGGACACGCGTCTGCATCTACCCAAATTTTCATGCTATGGTCATTTTTATTGCTTTAGAATTAATATGATCCTATAGCAATTTTTTTTAATCGGCTAGCAAACTTTATACTCATCTATATTTAGATAATACGTACTATTTACGTACTATTTATGTAATTTAAAAAGGAGCTTACATGAAGGCTATTAAATACGGTTTACTTATTACAGGGCTATTTTTTCTTAGTGCTTGCACCAGCCCTCCTGAGGGAATAACACCCGTTAAAAACTTTGATATACAAAAATATAAAGGCAAATGGTTTGAAATAGCGCGGCTCAATCACTCATTCGAAGAAGGTATGGAGCAAGTTACCGCTACTTATTCAATTAACGACGACGGCACAGTAAAGGTCCTTAACAAAGGGTATTTAACGGATGATAAAAAATGGGATGACGCCGAAGGCTTGGCCAAGTTTGTTGAGGGCACCGACACAGGGCATTTTAAAGTCTCGTTTTTTGGTCCATTTTATGGCGCTTACGTGATTTTTGAACTTGACCAACCCGATTATCAATATGCATTTATAACCAGTTACAACAAAGATTACTTGTGGTTTTTATCGCGTACACCAACGGTTAGCAAAGAGCTTAAAGAACACTTTTTAACTAAAGCTAAAGAGTTGGGCTTTGCTACCGATGAAATAATTTGGGTTGAGTAATAAACAATGTAAAGCCCCTTTACAGTAGTAATAAAAGAGTCACCTAACTGTAAAGTAACTTAAATATATTATGGTTATATTGTGTGTACTTGCCGTGAGACAGTAAGTATTGGAAACACTGAATATCCCCTATTGTTGGCAAGCTATATAGCTTGCCATTTTTTTTGCCTAATCTATGGGAAAGTAACGGATCACGTTTTTACTAACTAAGGCTAGTTTAATGCTAAAAACAACCCACTTAGTACAACTAACACGCTATTTAAAACACTAAACCACTTTACGTAGCCTACTAAAAAATTATAAAAAACCATTATAATTAAGACACTTAGGCTCATAAACCCGCAAAATAGTAATGTTCCATAACCACCTTGAGTAACTATACAAAGCACCAAGCTTAGTAAAATACTGATCCAAGCAGCTAATAGCAGCTTTTTACGTTGGGATTCTGTAGGGCGTTTTTTAAATACATCTTTAAAATGATTATACTTAGCCAGCGCAAAACAGTTAAAACTGAGCAGGCATAGGCTAAACCCAAGTAAATCAATCATGGTTTTTGCCTTTTAAGGTTATTAGATTGACTAGGGCTGATTATTTTTGAGTTGTTTTTAGCAGTACGTAATTTTTCGGTTTGTATAAAAAACAATATACTAAATAACAAAAACAGTGCATCAAAAGTAAATAAAGCCCACTGTTTGTGCATCAAATAGCTAACTATATTACCGTTAGTTGTAAGTGCATTAATAACCGGTACGCTTAAACATGCAACAGCATTTATAGCTGCCATAACTCGCCATTGCAGTGTGTCGCGCTTTATAAGTGCTAAAAGAGCAACCGCTAGCCATGTTAAAAAGAACGCGAGTATTTCTTTATCGGCGCGCTCTGCGGTAGTTGGACTAAGTAGTCTGTTAGCAATAAAAAATGCACACGTTGCCAGTGGAAGTCCCATAATAGTGGCTAGGTTTAACCCTTCAACTAGTTTTAAACCAAACGAAGGTTTAACGTTATTTTTAGTTCGCTCGCGAATTCGCTTAGCCCACATAATACAGCCAGAGCCAATCATTACACAGCCTGCAATACCGCCTAATACGTATAACCAGCGCAACAACCACGTAGCTAAACGCCCCGTATGCATTGAATTAAGCGACTCGTAAAGCGCTTTGCTGCTAGTTAGCTCGTCATCAGTTTTAGCAACCATTTGCCCTGTAGCACCACTAAATATTAAGCGTGGTGCTTGGTCACGCAGTGTTTTACCTGCGCTTACCAATACGGTAATTGTTGAAGCTGCCATATTTGGTTGGTTAACTTGTACGCGAGTAATATCTGCATGAGGCCACTTAGTATAAACCTGATCCAAAATGCTTTGAATCGGCACCATTGATGATTCGCCTTCGGCTTTATCGGTCATGGTGTTGCGAGGGGTTACATCGTTAAAAAAGCCACGCATGCCGTTATCGTAAGACGTTTGCGCAGGGTAGGGAAACAACATAAATATGAGCGTAATCATGCCCGTGTAAGTAATCATTAAATGAAAAGGCAGGGCAAGCACAGAGCTTAAATTGTGGGCATCTAACCATGTACGGCTACCTTTATTACGTCTAAAACTAAACATATCTTTAAAAATACGCTTATGAATAACCACACCCGATATAATGGCAATTAGCATAAAAAAGCTAGCAAAGCACACAATCCAGCGTGCGGTTATTGCATCCATGTAATGTAAATCATAGTGCAGCCGATAAAAAAAGTTACCACCTTTAGTATCTACAAAGGGCTCAAGCTCTTTCATGGTATTAGGGTTTAACTGTGTGTTTTTAAACTGGCTGCGGCGCTGGCCTGGCTCTTTTGGCTTTGCATAACCATAAATTAAATAAGGAATACGCGGCTCAGGCAGAGTAATACGCCAGTTTGGTGAGCTAGCACCATGGCTAGCTAGGTAATCGAACCCTGTAATTATTTGCTGCTTTTGCGCTTCTATACGCTGTGTTTGGGCTTGTACATTATGTATGGCAGGTTGATTCCACAGCGTTATTTCATCTCTAAAAAAGCTAAGTGTTCCCGCAAAAAATATTAAATATAATAACCAACAAACGAGTAACCCTACCCAAGTGTGTAACCAAGTCATCGATCTAAAAAAGCTGTCTTTCATACCCAACCCTTTAGTAATACAAGCAATCCGATAAACGCACCTGTACTTAGTAAAATACTGATCCACACTTTTCTTAATGATTTAACGCTAAAGGCATAAATAAATACTACGGCATAAATTAAAATGCTGATTGAAACACTAAACAGTACAGCGTCTTGCTTAGCTATTGGCAATACAAAACTTAATAACGCAATACTTGCAGAGGTAAAGGCATAGCCACCAATTATGGCAATAAAAAAACGTAAAAATACCAAAACTCGATAACTGCTTACGCTTTTTACTATAAGCGCAATTACGTTAACCTTATCGAATGGCGCACTGTGCAAAGGTGCCTGCATAGTTAATTAATCCCTTTATTTAAAGCTGAGGATAAAACAAAGGCGCTATTATATATGTTACAAATACAAAAGATAGCTATTCTCATTTGTAGTCATTGACTTTTAAGTAAATTATGCTTACTTACTTAATTACTTAGTAAAATACTGATCTGTTATTGTTTAATGATATTGCACAGGCTGTATGTAAAGCTTAAGGTTAATAAACTGAGTAAAAATAAAGAGTGAAATAACGATGAGCGATCACGAAAAACTAAATTACGTAGAGTTTCCTGCATGCGACTTACCCGCAACTAAGGCCTTTTTTAGTCATGTATTTAATTGGCAGTTTACTGACTACGGCCCAGAATACACGGCGTTTAGTGAGCAGGGGTTAGATGGTGGGATTTTTCAGGCTCCATTAAAATCACTAACTCAGCATGGGGCAGCATTACTTATTTTTTATAGCGACGACATACACGCAACCTTTAAAAAAGTAGAGACATTTGGCGGAGTAATATTAAAACCTATTTTTGAGTTTCCTGGCGGTTGTCGGTTTCACTTTACAGAACCAAGTGGTAACGAATTTGCGGTATGGGCGAAAGAACACTAGGTACTATAAGGGCTGTAGGGCATTTAGGCTTAAAGATCAGGATTTTACTAACTAATCGCCATTTTAGATAAAATAAACCGATTTTTTACCAACTCATTTATCCTAAATGGCCATTTAGGATAAAAATTAAGCATTTAAGGCCAAATAAACATGAATAGTCACCAATTAATAGACCAAGTTAGTAAATGCGTGATCTGTGATCCTCATTTACCTTTAGGGGCTCGACCTGTAATACAATTTAACCCAAACGCACGTATTTTAATCGCAGGCCAAGCACCGGGTATAAAAGTTCACGAAACAGGCGTGCCGTTTAACGATGCAAGCGGAAACCGCCTACGAGAATGGCTTGGGCTAACACGTGATGAATTTTACGACGCTAATAATATAGCAATTTTACCTATGGGCTTTTGCTACCCGGGTAGGGGGAAGTCGGGTGATTTACCACCGAGAAAAGAATGTGCCCCAGCATGGCGCGAGCAATTATTGGCTGCACTACCAAATATTGAGCTGACAATAGTATTAGGTAAATACGCGCAGGCGTATCACTTACCGGAGACTAAAAAAATGCCACTTACGGAGTTAGTAAAATCGTGGCGTGAGTATTGGCCAAATTATTTAGTGCTTCCACACCACAGTCCGCGTAATAATATATGGCTTAAAAAGAATCCATGGTTTGAGCAAGATGTACTTCCAGAACTGGGTAAACGCATTGCTACTATTTTAAATAAGTAATGCTTCTAGCATTAGGATTTATTGTAAAGGGGCGTTATACCAATCCGCAATAATACTTAATCATTTTGCGGGGCTAAACGTGTCGCTACCTGTGTTAAAAAATTCTCATTTAGAACAACTAAATAGCGAATTTTTTGCCTAGCTATCAACACGTTTTTCCATCCTCAAAATAGATCACTTAATTAAGCGAATTGGTATACAGTTAACTTAAAAATTAACACTCCAATTAAAAACAATAACAAACGAGGCTGTTTAATTTGAATGCATCTATATTAACTGAAGTAATACTTCCGCTCGCTCTTGCACTTATTATGTTTGGTATGGGTCTTGGGCTCACAACAAACGATTTTACTCGTCTATTTAAAAGCCCGCTTGCCATTGTTATGGGTTTAATAGGCCAACTTGTAGCAATGCCTTTATTAGCATTAGGGCTGTGTTATTTACTTAACCTACCAACGCCTATCGCTATTGGTTTAATGATATTAGCTGCCTGCCCAGGCGGTACTATGTCAAATGTAGTAAGCCAGCTTGCTAAAGCTAATTTAGCGCTTTCGGTAAGTTTAACCGCTGCCTCTACCGCAATTAGTATAATAACCACACCGTTTATTATTGGCTTTGCTATGAGTCAGTTTGCCCCAGCAGACGATGCTACTTTTTCTATTTTAACTACTTCATTAGGGCTATTTTTTATTACCTTAGTGCCAGTTGCTATAGGCATTTGGTTACGTCACTTTAAAAGTGATTTTGCCATTAAAGCAGAGCCGTTTTTTAGACGCTTCTCGTTGTTTTTTATGCTTATGATGATTGCCGCACTAGTAATAAAAGAGCGCGATTTATTAGTTAGCTCATTTAACGATGTATTTTGGGCGTGCATAGCACTTAATATTGGTTCAATGGTTGTTGGTTGGTTAATTGCTAAGTGTTCAAAATTAAATTTAACTGATTCGCTGACGCTTTCAATTGAGGTTGGAATTCAAAATGCATCGTTAGCTATTTTAATTGCTATTAGCTTTTTGAATAAACCAGAATACGCGGTTACCGGTGGCGTGTATGGCCTTGCTATGTTTATAGGGCCACTGCTATTAATTGGCGGGTTAAAGCTTAAAAATAAACGTACCGCTAGGGCTGTTAACTAGGACTTTTAATTAGGGCATGTTGACCAAGTTACTTTAATTTATGGCTGCGGATAACGTAGCCGTAAACTCCAGTCTAAAAATACCACCTGTTAAATGTATGCTCAGCACCCATCGCGTCAACAAATTGTAGGCTCACAAAAGACTCTCAAGCTTGAATATTGCACTAGGGGCTGAGCTTGTTTGCGCGAGGAGTGAAGCTTCTAATTACTAAGGCGCATTTTAGGATGGGATAAGAGTGTAAGTAATACGGTGAAAAACAGTTAATTATTTGGTTACTAAAACAGCGCCTCAAATATGATGCGCTACTTTAAAACTTACTATTTGGTTTGCATGTTTTTAGCGCGTTCTTCTGCATCTATTAATGCTTGTGATTTAGGGGCGCGTTTTTTCTCTTCTATTTTGGGCTTTTCAGCCGAGTCAGGATCCCAGCTTGAGTCCAACGATAAGTTAGCAAATGGATTGTTACTGTCCGCTTTTTTAGGCTCAATTACTGGCTCATTAACTAGCGGTGTTGTTTGTGCTTGCTCAGGTATCGCGTCTTCTTTTTTAGGCATCGGCTTTTCACCAGGTAACGGGGCATCTGGGTTAAATGTACGCACCTCTGGTTCTTTAAAGTCTTGCTCGGTTGTATACGTAGTCGATTGAGCGTCAGATATTTGCTCTGGAGCGTGTAAATCTATAACCGGCTCACTCGCTGTTACTGACTCAGGAGTAGTAATAACCGGCTCTACAGTGTTATGTTCGGCTTCTATTGGCGAAGATTCCGTTACTTGCGCTGTATAGTGCTTACGTTGTTTTTTTACTGGCTTTGCATCTGGGTCAAAGTCGCGTACCTCTGGCTCATTAAAGCTGCTGGCATTTTTAATGCGCTCTAAGGTTGTTTTAGCGGCGGCTTCAAACTCGGCGGTATTAGGCTCTGGTTTTTGTTTTACTTCGTTAAACGTAGCGGTACTTGTTTGCTCTAAAGTATCTGCTGGCTCCATTTGTGCAGACTCAATTTCACTTGTTTGCGATGGAGTAACTACGTTGTTTTGCTCATCTGAGATCTGCGTTGTTGTATGTTCAATATCAGTATTTTGCGCTGTGTTAGTAGGTTCCACTGACTCTTCATTTGTCGCTACGCTGCTCTCAACTGCTTTATTATTTTGAGTTGCTTCGTTAATGACGACAGGCTCAATCTTTGGCTCTTTTGTTGTTTGTACTGGCTTTGTTGCTTTAATTTCAGGTTTAGCTGGCGTAGCAATTTTTTCTGATTTAACTTCAGGTGGAGCCGCTATAGTCGGTTCTGCCATCGTTTTACTTTGTTTTGCACGGCGCAGGCGCACGACTACCATAGCGCCAATAAGTACCACTATAACAAGTATTAAAGTGGGTAAAAGTAACGAGCTTGGGCTTTGTGCTACAGGTTGCGGCGCAATTACAGGCGCTGGTTTAGTTAACACCGGTGCTGGTTTTACAAGTACAGGCTTTTCAGACGCAGGTTGAACGCTTTGCTCTGGCGTCGCCGGTTTTACTTGCTCTATCACAGCTTCGTTTTTTTGCTCTGTAACTACTTGCTCGGGTGCTGCTTTTGTTGGCTCTGCATCAATTACTATTTCGTTACTGTTGGTATTTAGCTGATCGTTTATTTGTTGTTTTTGATCATTAGTTAAATTAAGGGTTTGCTCGTTGATGCTTTCTTTAACAGCTTCTTCAGTAGGTTTAATTACAGGGGCAGGTTCAACAATTTTAGGTTGTGGCTGAGTAATAATAGTCGGCTCAGGCTCTATTATTTGAGGCTTAGGTTGTGCTTGAATTTCTTTTGGCTTATTACAGTTGTTTTTGTAATCACGCGCAGCTTTACGATATTTTTGACTCGCTTTATTATTACTATTTTGCTGCATTTCTTGTTTAATTAAAATGCACATAGCTTCGTTGTATGCAGCACTTTGCGCACTATAAAATAAGGCAAAGCAAAGGGTAAATCTAATTAGTTTTGATATCATGAAGTTATGCGCTTAAATATTAATAGTTTGATTTTAAGCGCAAAATTAAAAATTATCCAGAGTAATACAACTAATCAATAACCATAAGGCTGCGATATTCATCGTAAGCAAATTGGTCGGTCATACCGCTTATATAATCTTGGATTAATCTACAACGATAATAAAACTCGTATGCCGCAAAGTGATCGGGCTCTTCTTGCATCGCATCTATTGCGTGTTGGTAACTATTTAAGTGCTTTTTAGAGAGCTTTTTAATAAGTCGCGACTCTATTAATAAACGTGAATCGCCATTTAGTGCACGCTTAAAGTCATCCTTGTTTAGTAGCAGTAATGGTTTATAGCAATCGAGCAAACCATTAATTATGCGATACCCTTGTAGCTCTAATTTTTCGACTTCTTTGTTTGAAAATACATGCTCAAGCGCTACCTGCTTTAGTGTTTTAGTTACTGCATGTAGATGGCTTCTATCTTCTAAAAGCGCTTGGTTAAAATCGCCATGGTAAATAGGTTCTATATTTTCGATAAAGCGTTTTGCGGCGTGATTTACTAGCGGATGTAGCAATGCAACCCGCAGGTATATAAAAAATTCACTATTAAAATTATAGGGTTGTGCTTGTGCACGCTCTAGTGCGTAGTCTACGGCTTTGTCTACAAAATTTTGATGTTGAGCGTCGTCGATTAATAGATTTATTAATACTTTTTTGTAACTACTTTTAAGTTTTTCGCACAGCAACTCAGTGCTTATTATGTCTTTTTCTACGGCGTCTTCTATGTCGGCTAGGCAATACGAAATGTCGTCGGCGGCTTCCATTATGTAACTTGCAGGATGGCGGCAGTAAGGCTCAATAGTGAGCTCTTTTTGTAGCGCTTCAACAAAGTTTTTTTCGCTGTAGTAGTAACCTACTTTTTTCATTAAATAGTTTTTATTTTGCGGAGTGTCTTTTACATCAAGCCCAGCAGGGCGAGTGTATTTTAAAATACCAGCACTCTGGCTGTAGGTTAAATTAAGCGTTTGCAAAGAATGAATTATACGTATGCCTTGAGCGTTGCCCTCAAAGTTACAAATATCGAGCGCAAGGTGTTTAAAAACAACACCTATACCGGTGTTTGGTTCTTTACAGCGTTCGGGTGTTACGCTTGCTAGGTTGTTATTAAACCAGTGGTTAATAGCCGCTTCGCCAAAATGTCCAAACGGTGGGTTGCCTATGTCGTGCATTAGGCAGGCCATTTCTACTAAGCTTTCTAGTGGGCGCTCTAGGTCGGTTAAGCCGTAATCTTTTTGTTGCTCATAGCTTAAATTAGCAAAAATACGTTGCACTATAAAACGACCAACCTGTTGTACTTCAAGCGAATGGGTAAGGCGAGAGCGCACAGCTGCGTTGCGCTCAAGCGGAAACACTTGTGTTTTTTGCTGCAGCCTGCGAATAGCGGCACTGTTAATAATACGTCCACGGTCGCTTTCTAGCGCCATCTGTAAGTTAGAGGTTGTGCGGTACATTCGTGCTGGCGTTATTTTTTTACTAAAATCTATGGTCATCTTTATACTTGTCCTTTTTTACAATTGATGACTGGCATAGTTTTTAGCACATAGTCATTTGTCTTTAATATACAGGGTTTAATCTATCAGTTTGTATCATAAAGTAACAACTTGCTTTAAAATAATTTTTTGAGTAATTGTTGTGCATTTATAGGTGTTTATAATGAAACAGTGGATTTTAAAGGCAGTATCAATTTGCCTAATGTTAGGAATGAACAGCGCATTTGCTGCAAAAGAGCAAACTGTGGTGCTTGTATCAATTGATGGCCTGCGTTGGGATTATATTGAAAAACACGGCGCGCCAAATTTAAAAGCAATGGCCGAGCGCGGTGTTCGCGCACAAAAGCTAATACCTGTTTATCCAACTAAAACGTTTCCTAATCATATTTCTATTATTACGGGCTTACTGCCGGTAAACCATGGCATTGTTGATAATAGCTTTTGTGATAAAGCGCGTAAGAACGACTGTTACAGCATGGGCAAAGCATTAGGCGATAGCACATGGGTAAAGGGTATTCCGCTTTGGAATTTAGCAAAAATGCAGGGGCTTAAATCGGCTACTTATTTTTGGCCTGAGTCAGATGCATTATTTAACGGCATGACACCAGATTACTTTTATCACTATTCTAAATACAGCGATTACCAAAGCCGTGTTGATCAAATTATTCAGTGGTTAAGTTTACCAAAAGCACAGCGCCCACGTTTTATTGCGAGTTACTTTTCGCTAGTTGATAGCATGGGCCATGAATTTGGGCCAGACGCACCACAAACGCGTGATGCAGTTAAACAGCTTGATGAATTAATGGGGCAATTACAAACTCGCTTAAGTAAATTAGAGCAAGAGGTAAACTTAGTTATTGTGTCGGATCATGGTATGACGAGTATAGATCCAGATAAAAGCATTGATGTAACCACACTGCCTCAAGATGAAAACTTTTTAGTTAAAAATACTGGTCCACGTTTACTTATTTATACTCAGCCTGATGCTAAAAACGCTGATATTGAAGGTTACAAAGCACGTTTACGAGATGCGTCAAACGGTCGTTATACAGTATTAACTGACGAGCAATTAGCAGCGTATCATTACAATAAAGGCACTCGCGTAGGCGATATTGTGGTGCAAACTACAGCGCCAGCGGTATTTACCAATGGTAAAAAACCAACCTATTTAGGGACTCACGGTTATGCATATACCGAGGATATGGCAGCATCATTTATTGCTGTAGGCCCTGCATTTAAACAAGGTGTAAGCCTTAAAGAAGTAAATAATCTTGATATTTACCCAGTACTGGCAAAAGTGATGGGACTTAAATTGTTAAACAAAGTAGATGGCAATGGTAAAACATTAATGCCAGCAATTAAGCAAAAAATCGTTGTGCATTAGCTTAATCTAAAAGAGCGCGTAAGCGCTCTGCAGGGAAGAACATGTTAAAACTTTAAAGTGGGCTATTTAGCC